>NZ_BAAGVK010000010.1:0-119586 GCF_054780915.1 Hydrogenophaga aquatica
GCGTGGCCGATGGCATGAGCGCCGACGGCAGCAAGAAAGCCGCCGAAGGCGGTGAAGCCGTGAACCAGACGGTGGGTGCCATGAAGGACATCGCGCAGAAGATCGGCATCATCGACGACATTGCCTACCAGACCAACCTGCTGGCCTTGAACGCAGCCATCGAAGCAGCACGCGCCGGAGAACACGGCAAGGGCTTTGCGGTGGTGGCCGCCGAGGTGCGCAAGCTGGCAGAGCGCAGCCAGGTGGCGGCGCAGGAGATCGGTCAGTTGGCCAGCAACTCCGTGGGGCTGGCAGAGCGCGCGGGCAAGCTGCTCGACGAGATCGTGCCGGCGACCAAGAAGACGGCCGAGCTGGTGCAGGAGATCACGGCGGCGTCGCAGGAGCAGAGCGCGGGGGTCACGCAGGTGAACTCGGCCATGGGGCAGTTGAACCAGATCACGCAACAGAACGCCAGTGCGTCCGAAGAGCTGGCCGCCACGGCCGAGGAGATGAGCTCCCAGGCCAACAACCTGCAGCAGCTCATGAGCTTCTTCAACCTCGGCAACGGGCAGGTTCGCTGAAGTGGGAGAGGGGTGAAATGAGGGCGACAGCGTCACTGACCGGAGTGGAACTGCACCATGTCGAATGCCTGGACCGCTTCAGCCACGCGAACACGAACTCCTTTCGGGCCAGCCTGCTGCTGTCTTTGCTGGTGGTCTTCGGTTTGTGGGGTCATCTGCCGCATGAGGGCCTTTTGATATGGCTGTTCACCGTCTGGGGGGTGCAGGCCGCGCATGAGGCCTATTCAAGGTACTACCGAAGGCACCGGGGTCAAGGCGCGGATGGGTACCGCCGTTGGCTGCACGGCTTCTGGCTGGGGGCGACAGCGGTGGGCGCTGCGTGGAGTCTGCCGTTCTACCTCTTCGGGGCCGTCAACAACGACGTGATCCTGCTTCTCGTCTTCGCCATCGCGGGTGTGACCGCCTATGGCGGGGTGGCACGGGCCAACGTGCTGTCGGTTGCGCTGATCTTCGAGTTCGCGGCGGTTTTGCCCATGTGCGCCTGGTTGTTCCAGCAGAATTCGGCCATCCAGCGCATCATGGGCGTCGCGTCGCTGCTGTACCTTGCCCTGCTTGTGCCGCTGCTGCGAAAGATGAACCAGATGGTGACGCGAACGCTGTTGCTGGACGGCGAGAACCACCGTTTGAGCGACGAGCAGAAAAGCCATCTCGAAAAACTGCGTCAACGCGAAGAGGAATACCGGACGCTGGCGGCCAACCTGCCCGTTGCGGTGATCCGCTATGACCTGGAACAGCGCCGCCGCTACATCAACCCGGCGGCGGAAAAGATGTTGCACGGTAACGTGAAACAGATGCTGGGCCAGGCTCCGGGCGAGGGTGGCGTTCCTGCCACGCCTGGGATGATAGAACGTTACCGCAGCACGATGGCAGAGGTGATGCTCAAGGGCGACACCCGGGAGTTCGAATTCACCCTGGATGCCCTGCCACAAGGTCAGCATGAACACTATCAGGTTCGCATGGCGCCGGAGTTCAGCGATGACGGACAGGTCGTGGGTGCGCTGGCCATCTGGTTTGACGTTACCGAACGAAAGCGCATGGAGGAAGAGCTCCGGTTGAAGGAGCGGGTGCTCGATCAGGCGCAGGAAGGGGTCTACCTGATCGACGAGCACGCACGTTTCGTCTATGTGAACGATGAAGCCTGCCGCGCCTTGGGCTACAGCCGGGAAGAGTTGCTGGGCATGGGGGTGCAGGACATAGACCACGCCTATTCAGTCGAAGACTCAAACGCCGTGGGCAAGCAAACCCGCGAAGAGGGCTCGTTCGTGTTCGAGACCCAGCACCGCAGGCGCGACGGCAGTCTGTTCCCGGCGGAAATCCAGGCATCGGCCCTGGTGTATCAGGGCAAGCACCTGGGCCTTGCCATGGTGCGCGACATCAGCGAACGCAAACGGGTCGAAGCGGCCATGGAAGCCTCAGCCCGTTTGCTGCGCGACGTGCTGCAGGGCATACCCGACCCGGTCTGGATGAAAGACGCCGACGGCGCTTTCGTGGTGTGCAACCAGGGAGTTGCGCGTCTGTTCAACATGCCGGTGGAAGAGATCATCGGCAAGGATGATTACGACTTCTTCCCGCCTGAGCAAGCCGAGTTCTACAGGAACAAGGACCGCTCGGCGCTGGAGGCTGGGCGCGTCCTCGTCAACGAGGAATGGTGGACCTTCGCGGACAACGGCGAACAGGTTTTGATGGAAACCCGCAAGACGCCCGTCAGGAGCCCGGAGGGCAAGCTGCTTGGCGTGCTGGGCGTGGCGCGAGACATCACCGAGCGCAAGGAAGTGCAGCGGCAGCTGGAGATGCTGAACCTTGCCATCAACCAGTCGTCCGATGCCCTGTTCGTGCAGGACGATTCGTTCCGCTTTGTCCGCGTCAACGATGCGGCCTGCCGGTCGCTCGGTTACAGCCGCGAAGAGCTGTCACACATGACACCGGTGGACATCGACCCCAATTTCACCAGAGAGCAGGTGGTGCATGCCTTTGTCACCGCCGAGCTTGGGAAACCCAACTGTTTTGAAACGCAGCATCGCGCCAAGGACGGGCGCACCATTCCTGTAGAGATCACGGGCACATTCTTCGAGATCGATGGCGTCCGTCACGTTGTGACTGTGGCGCGCGACATCACGCAGCGCAAGGCCATAGAAAAAGCGATGCGCGACAGCGAGAACATGTTGCGGGAAGCCCAGCGCATAGCGCACGTGGGCAGCTGGGACGTGGACATGGTCAACGACAAGCTCGTCTGGTCCGATGAGATCTTCCGCATCTGGGAGATAGACAAGACGAGCTTCAAGGCGGACTTTGCCGCGTTTCTTGAAACGGTGCACCCGGAGGACAGGGACCGGGTCAGCCTCGCTTACAACGAGGCGGTTGCCAACCACACGCTCTACGAGGTCGAGCACCGTCTGCTGTTCCCGGATGGGAGGATCAAACACATACTGGAGCGCGGGGAGCCCCAGTACGACGCGCAGGGCAAGCCTGTGCGGTTCATCGGCACGTCGCTGGACATCACCGAACGCAAGCGCCTGGAAGATGCGCTGGCCGGGCGCGAGCGCGAGTTCCGCAGTCTGGCGGAAAACCTGCCAGACAACATCGCGCGCTGGGATACGCAAGGGCGTTACCTCTACGTCAACCCCACGCACGAGCGCTTGCTTGGCATGTCGCTGGACGAGCTCATCGGCAAGTTCATCCCCGAGTCCCACGAGCACGTCAAGGCTGGGATTCAGCAGGTAGCATCCACAGGCCAGGCCATTCACGCCATGCGCCAAGCGGTGGTGGTCAATGGCGCAGAGGAACTGCACGATGTGAGCCTGGTGCCGGAGTTCGATGCGTCTGGCAATGTCGTCAGCGTGCTGGGCATGGGCCGCAACATGACGGCCATATACCGCATGCAGGAGGTAGTGGCCAACGAACGCGCGACGTTGCGGGCCTTCTTTGAAGCGATGCCCGATCTGGCCTGGATGAAGGACACCGAGGGCCGTTACCTGGCTTGCAATCCGATGTTCGAGCAGCTGTACGGTGCGTCAGAGGCAGCCATCCTTGGCAAGACAGATTTCGACTTCGTGGACGAGGAGCTTGCGGCATTCTTCCGGGAGAAAGACGCAGCGGCGGCCGCTGCAGGCCAACCTTGCGTCAACGAAGAGTGGGTGACGTTCGCCAGCGATGGCAGGCGCGCGCTGATTGAAACAGTGAAGGCGCCGGTGTTCAATGCCGATGGCAGGGTGATAGGCGTCATCGGTGTGGCGCACGACATCACCGAACGCAAGCAGGCGGAGACCCTGCTGCAGGAACGCTACGAGCGTATCGTCGAGCTGCACGCACACGTGCAAGAGAACGCCTGCACGCTGGAAGAACAGGCGGTGGAGCTGGAAGCGTCCAAGGAGCAGTTGATGCGGACCGAGGCGTGGTACCGCGGCATTCTGCAATCGGCACCAGACGGCATGGTGGTGGTGGATGGGCAAGGCGTGATCCGTCTTGTCAACGCGCAGCTGTGCCGGATGTTCGGTTACGAGGACCGCGAACTGACCGGGCAAGCCATCGAAATGCTCGTGCCTCTTGACTCACGCAACGGACACGAGGCCTTGCGTGCCAGTTTCATCGGTGCCGGCTCGTCACGACGGCCCATGACCAGCGGTGCGAGCAATTTGCGCGGCTGCCGCAAGGATGGAAGCGAGTTCTTTGTGGACGTCAGTCTGGCGCGTCTGCCAGACATGGATGGTGCCGTAAGCACCATCTGTGCAGCCATACGCGACGTGACCGAGCGCAAGCGCATGGAACAGGCCCTGGCGGAGCGCGAGCAGGAGTTCCGCACGCTGGTCGAGAACTCGGTGGATACGGTTGCCCGCTATGGGCGCGATCTGCGCCGGGTGTATGTCAACCCGGCCTTTGCGGCGCTCGTCGAGGGTGGTGCAGCCAGTTTGTTGGGGCGCACACCGTCGGAGTGCCCGGGCGGCGCCAATGCCGCGATGTACGAGAAGAAGCTGGCCGAGGTGCTTGCCGGAGGGCGAGGGGTGGAGTTCGAACTGAGCTGGCCAGACGGCTCGGGCCGGCAGATGTGCAGCCTGATCAACCTGACGCCGGAGCTTGACGCGCAGGGCCAGGTGGCCAGCGTGCTGGCGGTGGGGCGCGACATCACCGAGTTGAACGCCTTCCGGCAAAAGATCCACCAGATGGCGTTCTACGACCCGCTCACGTCGCTGCCGAACAGGGCCCTGTTCAACGACCGCCTGCGCCAGATGATCACCGATGCGGCGTGGCATGGGCAGCAGGCGGGCGTGATGATGCTGGACATGGACCGCTTCAAGGCGGTGAACGACACGCTGGGGCACCCGGCGGGCGACGAGCTGCTTCGTGAAACGGCTGCACGGCTGGGTACGTGCGTACGGGCTTACGACACGGTGGCCCGGCTGGGCGGAGACGAGTTCGCCATCCTGTTGCCTGAGATCCGTTGCGGCGACGACCTGGGACGCATCGCCAGCAAGGTGCTGGCGGTGTTCCAGAAGCCCTTCGTGCTGGAGGGCAAGGAAGTGTTCGTGTCTTGCAGCATCGGTATCGCGCTCTACCCGGGTGACAGCAATGAGCCGGACGACCTGCTGAAGTACGCCGATTCCGCCATGTATTTCGCCAAGCGTTCCGGCCGCAACAACTTCCGCTTCTATTCGCGCGACCTGACGGAAAGCGCGCATGAGCGCCTGTTGCTGGAGTCAGACCTGCGGCGGGCCATTGAGCGCGATGAGCTGGAGTTGTATTACCAGCCCAAGGTGAGCCTGGGCGATGGGGCGTTGACCGGTTCCGAGGCCCTGTTGCGCTGGAAGCACCCGGAACGCGGCATGGTGCCGCCGGATGTGTTCATCACCATCGCCGAGGACAGCGGACTGATCGTCGAGATCGGAGAGTGGGTGTTGCGCGAGGCGTGCCGCACGGCATGCCGCTGGAACGGCGACGGCAAGCCGCTGCACAAGGTGGCGGTCAATCTGTCGGCGCGCCAGTTTCAGTGGGGCGATCTTCCAGGCACGGTGTTGCGCGCGTTGCAGGAGAGCGGTTGCCGGGCGGAATGGATCGAGCTGGAGATCACCGAGAGCCTGTTGCTCGACGAGGAGAGCGAGGTGCTCGAGATGCTGAACACCTTCAGGGCGATGGGCATCACCATTGCCATCGACGACTTCGGCACCGGGTATTCGGCACTGAGCTACCTGGCGCGCTTCCCCATCGAGACGCTCAAGATCGACCGCTCATTCATCAGCCGTGTCACCACCGATGAATACCGCGCTGAGTTGGTGAAAGCCATTCTCTCCATCGCGCGCTGCCTGGGGCAGCAGGTGGTGGCAGAGGGCGTGGAGACGGAGGAGCAAGCTGCCTTCCTGCGTTCCCACGGATGCCAAGTGGTGCAGGGATATCTCTACGGCAAACCCATGCCGGTGGCGGATTTCGAGCGTTTGCCAGCGTCCTTTGAGTGGCTGGTCGCGAAGCTGTAGGGCGATTCCTACGCCGCTTGCCGACTGTCTGACGGAAAAATCAGGCAGGGACGATTTCGCCGAAAGGGCTTTGCACGCATCCTAAAGGGGGTGTGCAAGTGAGACCAACGACGGGAGACCCCCATGACCCTTACCCTGGGCGCAGCGCCCGGAATCAGCGTCCCTGTGTCAGGCATGACGCTGAAGCAGAGACTGACCACTGCCTTTGCCATCGTGTTGCTGTCCTTCATGGGCGGGCTGGCGTTGCTCGGCTGGAGCGTGGCAAGGCTGGTGGACAGTTCCACCTACCTCAAGGACGTGACGCTGCCTGCCGTGATGACCGTGGACGACATGAATGTCCAACGCGTCGACCTGCAGCAATACCTGACAGACGTGGCCGCCACGCGGGAGCGTTCGGCATACGAAGGGGCGCGTGCGGCCTCCGAGGGGTTTCTGGCCGGGGTCGAGTCATACCGGGCACGGTTCCGGCGCGATGGTGACGGTGCCGGACTGGCAAGGCTTGACCTGATCGAGTCCGAGTTCCGGCGTTTCGATGCTGCTGGCCGTGACATGGCGGAAACCTACATCCTGCAAGGGACCGAGGCGGGCAACGTCAAGATGCGGGAGTTCGATGCGGCCAGTCAGGCCATCGCAAAGACGCTGACAGCATTCCGCTCGGCGCAGTTGTCTGATGCCGAGTCCCGCGCGACCGCGACCGTGGCCGACGCGCGCTTCACCATGTGGATGCTGGCCGCCTGTGGCGTCTTCTCGTTGCTGCTGGCCTTGGGGGCGTCTGTGCGGATGGTGCGCACCCTGCAGAGCCAGCTGGGCGGAGATCCCCGCCAAGCCACTCTCGTCGCCCATGCCATCGCAGGCGGTGATCTGGACGTGCAGATCCACACCACGGACAACGACCATTGGAGCCTGATGGCGGCCATGAAGCGGATGGTGAACCACCTGACGGCATGCGAACGCGATGCAGCCCATGCCCAGCGCATCAAGGCCGCACTGGACTGCACGCCTGTGAACCTGATGATGGCCGACAACCAGGGGCACATCTTCTACGCCAATCAGTCGGCACTGGCACTGCTGCGCCGGGCTGCGCCCAATTTGCGCACGGTCATTCCCGATTTCGATCCCGAGCACATCGTCGGGCAGAACATCGACCGCTTTCACCGCAACCCTGCGCACCAGCGAGGCTTGCTGGCCAACCTGAATGGTGTGCTGGAGGCCAACATTCCGATTGGCAGCATGACGCTGCAGATCATTGCCAACCCGGTACGTGACGCTCGCGGCGAGCGCATGGGCATTGTGGTGGAGTGGGTGGACCGCACGGCCGAAGTGGCCGCCGAGCGCGAACTGGCCACCATGGTGCAGGCCGCGGCGAACGGCGACTTCTCCCTCAGGGTCGAGGCGGCGGGCAAGAAGGGGTTCTTTCTGCAGGTGGCCGAAGGGTTGAACCGCATTGCCGCCAGCGGACAGCAGGGGCTGGACGATGTCCTGGCCGTCATGCGCCGTCTGGAGCAAGGGGATCTCACTTCCCGGATGCAGGGTGAGTACCATGGCGCCTTTGCCGGCTTGCGTGACGCCGTCAACAACACCGTCGGCCGTCTGGGGCAGACCATGGCAGAAGTGACCATGACCGCCAACACGATAGCGGGTGCCACGTCGCAGGTGTCGTCCACGGCCCAGTCCTTGTCCCAGTCGTCCAGTGAGCAGGCCGCTTCGTTGGAAGAGACCACCGCCTCCATCGAAGAGATGGTGGTTTCCATCGGACGCAACACCGAGAACGCCCAGGTCGCCAACGGCATTTCCGCAGACGGGCTGGCCAAGGCCACCGAGGGCGGGGATGCCGTCAGCGAAACGGTGCGCGCGATGAAGGAGATCGTGGGCAAGATCGGCATCATCGACGACATTGCCTACCAGACCAACCTGCTGGCCTTGAACGCCGCGATTGAAGCAGCGCGCGCGGGCGAACACGGCAAGGGCTTTGCGGTGGTGGCCGCTGAGGTGCGCAAGCTGGCAGAGCGCAGCCAGTTGGCGGCACAAGAGATTGGGCAGCTCGCCGCCGACAAGATGCTGCTGGCCGAACAGGCCGGCCGGATCCTGGCGGAACTCGTACCCGCCACGCGTCAGACAGCTGATCTGGTCAGCGAAATTGCCAACGCGTCGCAAGAGCAGAATGTTGGCGCGGGTCAGATCGGTTCGGCCATGGAGCAGCTCAACCAGATCACGCAGCAAAACGCCAGTGCATCCGAAGAGCTGGCGGCCACGGCCGAAGAGCTGTCTTCGCAGGCACAGAGCCTTCAGCAACTGATGGCGGGGTTTGCCATCGCCCGCGAACGGTGACGGCGATGGCGCATGGCATCCGAAGCCAACTTGCCCCGCGCTTGCGGGCAGGGCTTTCGGTGGCATGCGCCCTGTCGTGTTTTGCGGCCGTGGCGCAGCCCATCGAGCCGGAGCTTGCGGAAGAGGCGTCTTGGTCGATCAAGGGCTTCGGCACACTTGGCGCGGTGTACCACGACCGTGCCGGCGTGAACTTCCGGCGCAACATTTCGCAGGCACAGGGCGCCCATGCAGGAAGGCCCTCTCTGGCGCCGGACTCCATGCTGGGGTTGCAGCTGTCGGCCAACTGGGGCCCCCGCTGGCAGGGCGCGCTGCAGTTGTTGAGTCAGGATTCCCTGGACAGGAGCTACCGGCCAGGGGTTGCCTGGGGCTATGTCAGGTTCTTGCCTCAGGAAAACATGGCGTGGCGTGCCGGGCGCCTGGGCATAGAACTTTATGCACAAGGTGATGGCGACCAGATCGGCTATGCCAGTCTGCCGGTGCGCCCGCCGCTCACGTTCTACCCCCGCACCATGGACGGCGTGGATGCGGAGACGACCCATCCCCTGGGCGACGGGACTGCCAGGTTCAAGGCAGCGTATGGCCGGGTGAGCGGCCGGTTGCAAAGCGGCGGGTACAACCCCTACAGTCTTGACGGATCGCGGTTTGCCATGGTGATGGCGGATTACGCATTTCGTTCCTGGACCTGGCGCTTGGGCGTGGGACAGCAGACGACGCGCCACGAATCGTCCACGCCGGCGCTGGACGAATTCCGCAACGTGCTGCTGGCGTTCGCTCCTAATGGGGCGGAGATTGTCGAGCGTTCGCTGATGCGTGGGCGCCGCATCCATTACCTGACGGCATCTTTGAGCTACGACGAGGGCCCGGTCCAGGCAGCGGCGAACTACGTGAGCTGGCGGTCATCCGGGTGGGCCCCGCAGGACGTGCTGTATGGTCACGCGGGCTACCGGGTCGGCAGGACCACGCCGTACGTGACTTTTCAGTGGAAGAAGTCAAGCCGCAACACGCTGCCCACGGGCATTCCTCAGGGCCTGTCGACGCAGACCGACCAACTCAACGAAGGCGCGGCATTGGTCCAGGCTGCTAGCCGGGCCAACATGTGGGGGCTGGGTGTGGGTGTCCGGCAGGAGTTGTCTCCCCGTTCTGCCCTCAAGTTGCAGTGGGACCACTTCAGGTACCGGGATCCAGATTTCATTGCTGACAGCGCGTTGATGGCTCAGCCCTACGCCAGCAGAAGCGTCAGGGCGCTCAACCTTCTGAGTGTGGCCTGGGAGTTCGTGTTCTGATGAGACACCGGACCGCCATCCGCCGCCGCGCCTTGCTGAAGGCGCTGGCCTGCGTACCCGTAGCCCTGACCGCGACAGCCGTGTCTGCGGAGCTGGTGGTCGTGGTGAACGCGCGCAGCGGGGTGAGCAGCTTGTCGCGTGAGCAGGTCGTCAACATCTTCATGGGGCGGCACCGCCTGTTTCCCCATGGTGGACGTGCCGTGCCGCTGGATGCTCCGCCGGGCAGTCCGGAGCGGTTGCGCTTCTACCGTCTGCTGCTCAACAAGGAGCCCGAGGACGTGGGCGCCTACTGGGCGAGGCTCGTGTTCACAGGGCGTACCGAGCCCCCCGTCGGGTTGCCCACTCTGCAGGACGTTCAAGCCAGGGTGGAGTCCGACATCCACGCCGTTGCCTATCTGGACGAGTCCGTCGTGACGCGCAGCATGCAGATAGTGATGGCCTTTGCTCCCAGGAGCACGCCATGAGCTGCCGGGCGTTGAGCCGGGGCTTGGTTGCCAAGGTGGTGTGGTCGGTGCTTCCGGTTGGGGCGGCGTTGGCTTTCCTGCTGTCGATCGTCGGGCTGTGTGCCATGAGGCTCCATGAAATTGACAGGCAGCTAGACAGCACGCAGCGCTTGCTGCAGGTGGTGGAGTCCACGGTGAGCATTGCGTGTTTCACCGAGGATGTGAGCCTGGCGCGCGAAATCGCCGATGGCCTGCTTTCCAGCCCCACGGTGGGTGCCGTGCGCATTGCCTCGCTGGGCACGTTGCTGGCGGACAAGCAGCGCAACGCCACCCGTCCGGTGGAGGAAGACCCCCGCTACCAGGTGCGCCGCAAGGTGTTCTCGCCGTTCGATCCTTCAGAGCCGGTGGGGGAGGTCATTCTGCAGGCCGATGCGGATGCCATACGTTCCGCGGCACAGGGGTATTCCGTCTTTGTGGCGCTGGTGCTCACGGCCCTGGCCTTGGGCGTGACGGCGGTGGTGGCGTTGGTGGTGTACCGCGTTGTGGTGCGCCCCATACGGCACTTCGCGCGGGACATGGATGCCCTGGCCGGTCAGGTGCACGGGCGCCTGGAAGTGCCCAGGGGGCATGCACACAACGAAATCGGCTCCCTGGTCACGGCGTTCAACCGGTTGATGGAGAGCATTGCGGGCATGCTGCGCCAGGAGTACGCCCTGCGGGAGCAGATGTCGCAAAGCGAGCAGCGCTACCGTACGCTGGCCGAGAATTCCCCCGACCTGATCGTGCGCCATGACCTGCGGCAGAACGTGGTGTATGCCAACCCGGTGTATTTGCAGAAGGTCGGCGCTGCAGCAGGACCCTGGAGGCCGTCGATGCCTCTGGTGCAGTTCCAGCAACATCTGAGGGAGGCTGTGCGGACAGGGCGGACAGACACGTTGCTTTGGGACTGGGTGGACGCGCAGGGCGACACGGTCTGCCACGAAATGCAGGTGGTGCCCGAGTACGACGCTGACGGCCGGCCCATCGGCACACTGACGATGGGCCGGGACATCACCGACCGCCTTGAGGCCCAAAGGCGCCTGCTCCATCAGGCCACGCACGACGACCTGACCGGCTTGTCCAACAGAGCAGCATTCCAGGAGCATCTGCAGCAGCGGCTGGCCCATGCCCGGCGCGACGGCACAGAGCTGGCCCTGCTGTTCATCGATCTGGACAACTTCAAGTCCATCAATGACACCCTGGGGCACGCCATGGGGGACGATCTGCTGCGGCTATTGGCCCAGCGCATGCAAGCCACGTTGCGGGAGACCGACATGATTGCCCGCCTGGGCGGCGACGAGTTCGTGGTGCTGCTGGACAGTGCGCCACCCCGGCACCAGCTGCCCGTGGTCGTGCAGAAGGTGTTCGATGCGGTTGCCGCACCTTGCGTGCTGGGGCATCAGCGCCTGTTCCCCAGTGCCAGCGTTGGCGTGGCTGTTTTTCCGGGGGATGGCCAGGACGTTGCCGAGCTGATGCGCAACGCGGACGTGGCGATGTACGCTGCCAAGGCGCAGGGGCGCCATGGCTACCGCTTCTATGCGGCGGACATGAACGAAGGCGCGCAGGAATGGCTGCGCCTGAGCCACGACTTGCGCTTGGCCATCGAGCGTGGGGAGTTTGAGCTGCATTACCAGCCCAAGGCAGAGGTAGCGACGGGTGCCTTCACCGGGATGGAGGCGTTGATCCGCTGGCGGCATCCAGAGCTTGGCGTCGTATCGCCTGTGCGCTTCATCGCCGTGGCAGAAGAATGTGGCCTGATCGCCGATATCGACGCCTGGGTGTTGAACGAGGCGTGCCGCCAGATGCGCGAATGGATCGACGCAGGCCTGGCACCTGGGCGCGTGGCGATCAACCTGTCGGCCGCGCAGTGTTCCGCCAGCGGGTTTGCCGAGCGGGTCAACGAGGCCTTGGGGCGGCATGGGGTGAATGCCCATTGCCTGGAACTGGAAATCACCGAGACCACACTGATGACCGAGGCCGCTGATGCCATTCGCGCCTTCTGGCGCCTGCGTGAGCAGGGTGTGCGCGTGGCGGTGGACGACTTTGGCACCGGCTATTCGTCATTGAGCTATCTGCGCCGCCTGCCGGTGGATCACCTGAAGATCGACAAGAGCTTCGTCGATGAGCTGGAAACCGACGCCAACGACCGAGAGATCACCAAGGCCATCGTGGCGATGGCGAGTTCGCTGGGGCTGGCTGCGGTGGCCGAAGGCGTGGAACGCGCCAGCCAGCTGGCGTTGTTGCGGGAAATGGGATGCCACCAGTTCCAGGGCTACCTGTGCAGCCGCCCCTTGCCGGCGGCCGAGATGACCCGGATGCTGGAGGCCGTGCCGGTGCCGAATGAGTCAGATGGCAACAAGAATGCGTGGAAAGGCCGAATGGCATGGGCAGCATGAATGAGCCAGGGGCATTCCGCCTGCTGGCTGAATGTTCTCCGGATGTGATCGCGCGGTTTGACCGCCAATGCCGGAGGATCTACGTCAATCCGGCTTTTGAACGCCTCTACGACGTGAGGGCCGAGGCGGCGTTGGGGCGCACGCCCGCTGAGCAACCCTGGGCCGCAAGCGTCACGCCACTCGAAGCCCGCCAGCAGCAGGCCAGGCTCCAGGCCGTGATCGATTCCGGTCAGGCAGCGTCCTTCGATCTGCAATGGACGGAGCCCGATGGCAGAAAGCGTTGCTTCGAGCTCAAGGCCGTGCCCGAACTGGATGCCTCGGGCAACGTGGTGGGTGCCATGACCTTTGCACGTGAGGTGACGGAGCAACGGCAGAACCTGAGGAAGCTGGAGCTGCTCAACTTTGCCCTGGACCACGTGGCCGAGGCCATGTACCTGATCGGCGAGGATGCGCGCTTGCTGAAGGTGAACGAGGCCGGATGCAAGGCGCTGGGGTACGCCCGCGACGAATTGCTGCAGTTGCGGGTGTGGGACGTTGATCCGGATTTTCCGATCGACCGTTGGGCAGGGCATTGGCAAGACCTGTGCCTGCAAAGAAGCCTCACCGTGCGCACCCGGCACCGGGACAAATGGGGCCGGGTGTTTCCCGTGGAGATTTGCGCGAACATCGTCGAGCATGACGGCCGGGCGTACAACATGGCGCTGGTACGTGACATCAGCGAGCAGGAGCAGGCGCGGCTGGCGCTGCAGCGGCGCGAGCAGGAGTTTCGCGCCCTGGTGGAGTCGTCGCCAGACTTCATTACCCGTTACGACCGTGATGCCCGTCTGGTCTATGCCAACCCGGCCTTCTTGAAGCAGGTGGGCGAACCGTTCGAGGTTTTGAATGGCCGGGTGCCTTCGCAGATACCCTGGATGGGGCGGGTGGGGCCTTTCGAGGTGGCGTTGCGCGAGGTGATTGCCAGCTGCTCGGACCGGGAACTGGAGCGTGACTGGATCGCCCGGGACGGCAGAAGCATCACGACCCATGTGCGCATGACACCGGAGTTTGACGCCGAGGGGCAGGTGGCGAGCGTATTGGTGGTGGGGCGGGACATCACCGAGCGCAAGGCCTACGAAAGGCGGCTGGAGCGAACCGAGCGGATGGCCCGCATCGGGCACTGGGAGTGGGACCACGCCAGACGCACCTCGCTGGTTTCTCCCATGCTGTGCCACCTGTTCGGCCAGCCAAGGGGATGGTCAAGCACCGTCGAGGAGACGCTGGCGTTGATGCCCGATGAAGACCGCCGCCGGGTGCAGGCGGAGTACCAGGCGGCTTACCTGAACCGCAAGCCTGAGTTGGCCTACCGCTACCGCAGCTGGACGGCGCGTGGCGAGTTGCTGCACTTCCACACGCACGTGCAGATCGACTATGACGGTGCGGGCAACCCCGTGCGGCTTTGCGGCACCACGCAGGACGTCAGTGAAATCGAGCACTACGAATCGCGCCTGCATGAGATGACCTTCCAGGACCCGCTCACGGGTCTGCCCAACCGTGTGCAGCTGTACGTCCGGCTGGAACAGGCCATCGAGGATGCGCAGCACCTGCAGTCCCTGGGGGGATTGCTGCTGCTGGATCTGGACCGTTTCCAGGAAGTGAATGACACGCTGGGGCATGTAGCGGGCGACCGCCTGTTGTGCGATTGCGCGGAGCGATTGCGCGGGCTCATGGGGCGGTGCGATCTGGTGGCCAGGCTGGGCGGGGACGAATTCGCGCTTTTGGTTAAAGGCGTGCAGGAGGCGGGCGAGCTTGTTGGTGTGGCGCAGGAGGTGCTACGGGTTCTGGCGCAGCCTTTCCGCGTGGACGGGCAGGAGCTTTATGTGTCAACCAGCGTGGGCATGGCGGTGTTCCCGTCGGATGGCCGAGACACCACGGCCTTGCTGCAGTACGCCGACGCTGCCCTGAACGATGCCAAGACACATGGGCGGGCGTGTTACCGCTTCTACTCGGCCGACCTGACGGCCAAGTCCCACGAGCGCGTGCAGATGGAAGCCGCGTTGCGCCGCGCCATTTCGCTGTCTCAGCTGGAGCTGCACTACCAGCCGAAGGTCGCGCTGTCGTGCCGGGAGTGGGTGGGGGCTGAGGCTTTGCTGCGCTGGCAACACCCCACGCTTGGTCTGTTGACCCCTGACCGCTTCATCGGGCTGGCCGAGGAAACCGGCCTCATCGTGGAGGTGGGCGCCTGGGTGCTGCAGGAGGCCTGTGAGGCGGCTTGCCGTTGGAACGCCGGGCGGGGCAGCGATTTCAAGGTGGCGGTGAACCTGTCTCCCGTGCAGTTCCGCCGTTCCGACGTGGTGGCAACCGTGCGCGAGACGCTTGCCGAAACGGGTTGCAAGCCGCGCTGGCTGGAGCTGGAGATCACCGAGAGCCTGCTTCTTGGCGATGATGATGGCGTGAAACAGGCACTCAAGGCGCTGCGCGATCTGGGCATCAGCATTGCCATCGATGATTTTGGCACGGGCTATTCCAGCCTGGCCTACCTCAAACGCTTCGCCATCGACGTTCTCAAGATAGACCGGTCCTTCACTCGCGACATTGGCCAGGACCACGACAGCACCGAGCTGGTCAAGGCCATCATCACCATGGCGCGCAGCCTGCGCATGGGGCTGGTGGCCGAGGGGGTGGAAGACGAAAGCCACGAACGCTTCCTTCAAGACCATGGGTGTCTGTTGGGGCAGGGGTTCTTCTATGCCCGTGCCATGTCCCGGCAGGCTTTCGAAGCCGCATGGCCAGAGCGCCGGGGCCTTGTGCTGGAGGGCTCATGTGCAGGACACCCCGGGAGCCCAGAGCAGCCGGGTTGTGGTGGCTGCCCAAGAACGGCAAATCTGAGCTGGCCGGTGCACGTTCTGGCTGGCGACGTGGAGGCGCGTTCATGAACACGCCCGTCATTGCTCCGCCAGCAGTGCCTGTGCACGAAATGCCCGACCACGACTTCCATCAATTCAGCAAGCTGATCTACAAGATCGCGGGTATTCACCTGACGCCCGCCAAGAAGACGCTGGTGGCAGGCCGTCTGGCCAGTCGTGTGCAGCACCACAAGGTGGGCAGCTACGGTGACTACTACCGGCTCGTGACCCGTGCGGGGAACGAGGCGGAGCTGCAGACCATGGTGGACTTGTTGACGACCAACGAGACCTACTTTTTCCGGGAGCCGCAGCACTTCGATTTCCTGCGGGAGGCGGCGATGCGGCACCGTGCGCGGGGCGGTGGTGCGATGTTTCGCGCCTGGAGCGCTGCGTCTTCCAGTGGTGAAGAGGCCTATTCCATGGCGATGGTGCTGGCGCACGTGCTTGGCGACACGCCTTGGGAGATCGTGGGCACCGACATCAGCACCCGGGTGCTCGCGCAGGCGGAGCGGGGGCTTTACCGCATGGACCGCATATCCGGCATTCCGCTGGAGTGGCTGCGCAAGTACTGCCTGAAGGGGCAGGACGAATACGAGGGCATGCTGCTGGTGGCGAAGGGGCTGCGTTCGAGGGTGCGGTTCCTGCACTGCAACCTGCTGGAGCTGCGGCAGGATCTGGGCGCGTTCGATGTCATCTTCCTGCGCAATGTGATGATTTATTTCGACAATGTGACCAAGGCGCGCGTGGTGGCCAACATGCTGCCCTGCCTGCGCGCCGATGGCCACTTCATCGTGGGCCATTCCGAGACGCTGAGCGGAATCTCACCCGCGCTGACCACCGTGCGGCCCACCATTTACCGCCGGCTGTGAGTTTGGTACTGCCCCACGCCCAGGCCCCCGGTGAAGTGTTCCTGCACCCGGGGGACCATTTCTTTGGCCGCGCACCCAGCCGCGTGCGCACGCTGCTGGGGTCTTGCGTGACCGTGACGGTGTGGCACCCGGGTTGGCGGGTGGGAGGCATGTGCCATGCCCTTTTGCCCAGCCGTGTCCGGCCACCAGGCGACGCGCTTGACGGGCGCTATGTGGACGAGGCCGTGGAGATGCTGGCGGCCGCCCTGCGGGTCCACGGGGTACAGCCTGGCGCGTGCCGGGCCAAGCTGTTTGGCGGGGGCAACATGTTCAACCCGCCAGCGTCCGATCTGGACGTGGGCCGCCGCAATGTGGATGCCGCGCGGCGTTGCCTGGCCATGTGGGGTTTTGTGGTCGTGCGCGAGGATGTGGGCGGCGACCGCCCGCGCCGGTTGAGTTTTGACCTGGCGTCGGGCCGCGTGTGGCAGGCCTTGACGGACCGGGCCGGCATCTGAGGAAAGGACGCCTGGTGAGGCAGAGTATCAAGGTCATGATCGTGGACGATTCGGCGGTGGTGCGGCAGGTGGTGGCGCAGGCCATTGCCCGCGAGCCGGCCATCGAGGTGATCGCCACCGCTCACGACCCCGTGTTCGCGATCGAAAAGATGAAGTCCGGCTGGCCCGATGTGCTGGTGGTGGACATCGAAATGCCCCGCATGGACGGCCTGACCTTCCTGCGCAAGGTGATGGCAGAGCGGCCCACGCCGGTGATCATCTGCTCCACCCTGGCGGAGCGCGGCGCCCAGGTGACGCTGGACGCGCTGGCGGCTGGCGCGGTGAGTGTGATCACCAAGCCCAAGCTGGGGCTCAAGGCCTTCCTGGAAGATTCGGCCAATGACATCGTGGGCGCCATCAAGGCGGCGGCGAGTGCCAACCTGGGGGCCCTGCGGCAGGCTGGTGCCCGTTTGCCGCTGGCGCCAGCCCCTGTGGTGCCAGCTGCGCCCATGGGCAAGGCCATGTACGCCACCACCGACCGGCTGGTCGCCTTTGGCACGTCCACCGGCGGCACGCAGGCACTCGAGCAGGTATTGCGCCAGCTGCCCTCCACATGCCCGGGCATCGTGATCGTGCAGCACATGCCAGAGAAGTTCACGGCCATGTTCGCCGAGCGGCTGGACGGTTTGTGCCAGGTGGAGGTGCGCGAGGCGCGCGACGGCGATCGCGTGCGCCCCGGGCTGGCGTTGATCGCCCCGGGCGGGCGGCACATGATGCTGCGGCGCAGCGGCGCGCAGTACCACGTGGAGGTGCGCGACGGGCCACTGGTGAACCGGCACAAGCCGTCGGTGGACGTGTTGTTCCGGTCGGTGGCGCAGGCGGCTGGGCGCAATGCCCTGGGCATCATCATGACCGGCATGGGTGACGACGGCGCGCGCGGACTCAAGGAAATGCGCGACGCGGGCGCCACAACCTTGGCCCAGGACGAGGCGACCTGCGTGGTGTACGGTATGCCCAAGGAGGCGGTGCGGCTGGAGGCCGCGTGCCGTGTGCTGCCTTTGCCCCACATTCCGGCCGAGGTGATAGCATGGGGCCGCTAAGAACTTGGCTATCTCTCACACGTCAGCGGCGAAACGGAATCGTGAAAGTTTTCAACCAGGGATTTGCAGGGCGATTCCTGGTTGCGGCGGGATCGCGGCTGCTCTTCGTCCGTGCCTGGGTCCGGCAATGGTGGTATCAGCTGGGCCTGACGGCGCGGTTGCTGGGCATTGTCGTGCTGCTGTTGCTGGGTGTGCAAGCCCTGGTGTTCTGGAGCGTGCGCACCACCATCAAGGGGCAGGCACGGGCCCAGATGGAGCACGAGCTGGCTTTGAGCGAAAGAGTCTGGCGCGACCAGCTGGCACGCGACACGCGCAGGCTGCGCGAAGGGGCGCAGCTGCTGGCGTCGGACTACCGTTTTCTCTCCACCCTGGCGCAGAACGACCTGGCAGGCACCCGTTCCGCGCTCAACACCAATGCCGAGCGCTTTGGCGCCCGCATTACCGCGTTGTTCGACAACCAGTTGCGCCTGAGCGCCACGCAGGAGTACGACGAGCTGTTCCTGCTGTGGCTGAAGTCGGCGTCCTATCCCCAGATGGGAACGGGGCTGTCGCCCCATGCGGCCGAGGTGGACACCGGGCGTGCCGCCACGGCACACCAGGAAGACACCGGTTCGTTGGCAGAAGGCCTGCGAGGCATTGCCCGCAGCCTGATCCGCCAGAAGCGGGGCGATGGCCTGATTCTGGTGGACGGCGCGCCTTTCCAGTTCGTGCTGGTGCCGGTGCGGCCTGACAAGCCCCTGGGGTGGTTGCTGATGGGTTTCCCCATCGACCAGGGCATGATCGACGACATGCGTGAACTGCTGTCGGTCCGCATGGCGGTGTTGGCCAGCGTGCGTGGCGAAGCTCCCCAGACCGTGGCCAGCAGCCTGCCTGACGCTGCGCTGCCCATGCTGGCGCTGCTCGCGTCATCCGGCCAGGTGCCGGAGGTGGAGATCGACGGCGAGCCGCATGCCGTGCGGCAGGTGCTGCTGGAGGCGCAGGGCGGGCAGGTGCGCACGGTGCTGATGCGTTCTTCCGCCGAAGTGATGGCGCCTTTCCGGCGCCTGCAATGGGCGCTGGGTCTCATCACCGTCTTGGGCTTGCTGATGTTCGGCATGGCTGGCTGGGCTGCGCTGCGGCGGGTGACCCGCCCCTTGCGGCAGTTGGAAACGGCGGCAGAGGTGCTCAGGGAAGGGCGTTTTGACGTGCAGATCGAGGCCGGGGCCTACCGGGACGAGGTGGGCCGCCTGGCGCAAGGGTTCGACACCATGCGCCAGAGCCTGGCCAGGCAGCGGCGCGAGATCCTGCACCTGGCCTACGAGGACACGTTGACCGGCCTGCCCAACCGGCGCAGCTTCATCGACTGGGTGCAGCGCGTGACCGGCGACGTGTGCGACAGCGCCGCCGTGGTGGTGCTCAGCCTGGACCGTTTCAAGCACGTCAACGAGGTGCTGGGGTTTGCACAGGGCGATGCCCTGTTGCGTGCCGTGGCCCATCGGCTGGCGGGCGAACTGTTCGATGCTGGGCACCGCGTGGCGCGCATTGGCGGCGATGAGTTTGCCGTGCTCATGCAGCCGGGCAGCGCGCAGCAGGCGCAGGACCTGGCGCAGCGTCTGCTGGAAGCCTTTGCCACGTCTTTCACGCTGGACGGGCAGACCGTTGACCTGGGGGTGAGCATTGGGCTGGCCTGCTGGCCGGCCGACGGAGGCGACGCCGAGACCCTGGTGGCCCGTGCCCAGGTGGCCATGCACGCCGCCAAGCGGCGCACCTGTGGCGTGCTGGCGTATTCGCCCGAGCTGGATGCCGCCAGCGCGCAGACGCTGTCGTTGCTGAGCGACCTGCGCCGCGCCTTGGCGCAGGACGAGCTGCGCCTGTACCTGCAACCCAAGTGCGCGGTGGCGGACGGCCGCCTGGTGGGTGCCGAGGCGCTGCTGCGCTGGCAGCACCCGGAGCGTGGGTTGGTGCCCCCCGGTGAATTCATTCCGTTTGCCGAGCAGACCGGCTTCATCCGCGAGCTGACCTGGTGGGTGATGGAGCAGGTGGTGAGCCAGTGGGCCGCGCTCCAGACGCCAGGGCAGCCACGAGTGGTGGCGGTCAACCTGTCCACCCGTGACCTGATGGACGCGGAGTTCCCCGCGCGCCTGCGCGAGCTGCTGGCGCGCCACGCCGTGCCCACCCACGGTGTGTGTCTGGAGATCACCGAAAGCGCGATCATGGACGACCCGCAGCGCGCCCAGCACACGCTGCAGGCGCTGTCCGACGCGGGTTTCAAGCTCTCCATCGACGACTTCGGTACGGGCTACTCGTCGCTGGCCTACCTCAAGCGCCTGCCGGTGGACGAACTCAAGATCGACAAGTCCTTCGTCATGGGCATGACGGCCGACCCGAACGACGCCAAGATCGTGCGCTCGACCGTGGAGCTGGCCCACAACCTGGGCCTGTCGGTGGTGGCGGAAGGCGTGGAAGACGAAGCCGTGCTGGCGGCGCTGCGCCAGCTGCACTGCGACGTGGGGCAGGGCTACTTCTGGAGCAAGCCGGTGCCGGTGGAGCCGTTCCTGCGGTGGGCGATGGCGCAGGATGCGGGGGTCACAGGAAGCCCACCGGCCGCTGCCCTTGCGCCCCAGGCTTGACGCGGTGTTCCGCCTCCAGCTGCTCCACGAAGGATTCGGGGCTCAGTGTCTCCTGCAGGATCTCGCACTGGCGCTTCACGGCGGCGAAGTCGCCCAGGCAGAGCTGGTCTAGCCGGTGCAGGCGGCGCAGGACGTCGGCGGGCAAGGTGGCGTCAGCGTGGCCCAGCGTTTCGCTGGAAAGCAGGGCCTCGCGTTGCTCCGGCCGCAAGGGCTTGAAGGCGATCTTGAAGGTGAAGCGGCGCAGCGCGGCGGCGTCTAGCCGGTCCATCAGGTTGGTGGTGCACACGAAGATGCCCCGGTAGCGTTCCATGCCCTGCAGCATCTCGTTGACTTCCGAGATTTCGTGGTGGCGGTGGGCATCGCGCCGGTCGAGCAGGAAGCTGTCGGCTTCGTCCAGCAGCAGCACGGCGTGTTCGGCTTCGGCCTCGGCGAACATGGCGGCCATGTTCTGTTCGGTTTCACCCACGTACTTGCTCATCAGGTCGCTGGCCTGGCGGATCATCAGCGGGCGCTCCAGCGCGTCGGCCAGGTGCTCGGCCAGGGCGGTCTTGCCGGTGCCGGGGGGGCCGTGGAAGCACAGGGTGCCGTGTCCGCGCGCACGCAGCGCCTCCAGCATGCGCGGCAAGTCGTGGCGTGACTCGATGTTGAGCCATTGCAGGCCATAGGCCAGCGGCGACAGCCGGGTTTGCGGGTGGTTGCGCCGGCCCAGGGCCTGGTCGGCCTGGCGCAGCTGGCGTTCCATCAGGGCATCGTAGCTACCGCTGTCCCCTTGCGCGGGCGCCACGAGGCGGGCAAAACGCAGCGCGGTGCTGATCTGCGCGGGTGTCAGGCCCTGGCGTTGCGTCAGGCGCGCGACCATGCCATCGGACACTGGGGCGCCTTCCAGCGCCTTGCGCACCAGTTGCTCGCGCGCGCCGGGCGGGGGGCTCTTGAGTTCCAGGTGGTAGGCAAAACGGCGGCGAAAGGCCGGGTCGATCTGCTCGATGCGGTTGGTGATCCACAGTGTGGGCACGGGGTTGTTCTCCAGCACCTGGTTCACCCAGGCCTTGCCGCTGATGCTCTGGCTGTGGCTGCCCAGGGGGCCGCGCGGCTGTGTGCCCAGAAATTCGGCCGGCGCGGGGGGGAACACGTCTTCCACCTCGTCGAACAGCAGCGCCGAGCCCGCCGTGCCCTTGAGGAAGACCTGCGCGATCTGCAGCGAACGGTAGCGGTCGCGTCCGCTGAGCGAGTGGCCGTCGCGGTCGGCGTACTCCACTTCAAACAGTTCCAGCCCGGCGGCCTGGGTGACCACGCGCGCCAGTTCCGTCTTGCCGGTGCCGGGCGGGCCATAGATCAGCACGTTCACGCCAGGTTCGCGCCGGGCCACGGCTTCGCTCAGCAGGTCGCGCAGCACCTGGGCATCCTCATGCACAAAGTCGAAGTCGCCCAAGGTGAGTGACGACCGCACGGCCGGGCGGGTGAACACGGCCATCAGTTCGTTGCGGTCGCGGTATTCACGCATCAGCACGGGGGGCAGGCGCTCGCTCACCTTCATCAGGTCGGCCAGGTCGGTGATGTTGTGTTCCGACAGCAGGTTTTCCACCAGGCCAATGCGCTCCAGCCGTGAGCCCGCGCGCAGCGCCTCGCCCAGCTGGGCCGGGTCCACCCCGGCCACGTCGGCCAGCGCGGCGTAGGCTTCGGGGGCATTGTTCACCTTGAACTCGACCAGCAGGTTGCGCAGGTCGCGCTGGTAGCGTGCCAGTGTGCCGTAGAGCAGCAGGGCCCGTTCGGCGCGGTTGAGTTGCAACAGGCTGGCCAGGGCGTCGATGTTTTCCTCCACCAGGGTGCGCCGCTGGTCCAGCGCGCGGGAAAGCCAGTCGCCGGTGGCCGCCAGCACCGCCAGCACGTCCTTGGGGGCTTCCTTGGCGTATTCGTCCAGGTGGAAGAACAGGGTGC
Organism: Hydrogenophaga aquatica; assembly: GCF_054780915.1. NCBI lineage: Bacteria > Pseudomonadati > Pseudomonadota > Betaproteobacteria > Burkholderiales > Comamonadaceae > Hydrogenophaga > Hydrogenophaga aquatica. Next base: position 22,380 of record NZ_BAAGVK010000010.1, read on the forward strand.
CTTCTTCGTAGGGGCCCAGCCAGACGCCGAACCGTTCCAGGAAGCCGGTGTGGCTCAGGCGTGCCTGCCCGTCCCAGAGTTCGTTGTCGCGGCAGCGCTGCTCCAGAAAGCCGCGCAGGCGGCGCAACACCGTCATGGGCCAGACCAGGTGGCGGCCGGCCAGTGAGAGCAGGGTGTTGAGGTCGCGCCGCAGGTTGAAGCGCGGGCCCTGGCGGGCGGCGAGCGTGAGCACGAAGTGCGAGCACATCAGGTCCAGCAGCGGGGCATCGCGCACGCCGGAGGGCACCAGCAGCTGGCTCGGGGCATAGCTCGGCCGGCGCCCGTCACGCGTGTCGCCGCGTTCGGGCGCAGGAACCGCCAGGGGTTCGCGCAGCAGCTGCCCCTGGGACTTCGACGGACTCGATCGCCTGACCATCCGTTGACGCCTCCTGTGAGAGCCCCGGCCCGCGGGTGCGGGTCGGCCATGTGGGGCGAACCATAACCCAGCTTGGTGCAAGTGGGAAGGGGTGCCCGGCGAGCGGCAATCCTCTTGTCAAGTCGCAGCAGCCCGCCACAATGGCGGCATGATCACATTGCATGACATCGAACAGGCTGCGCTACGCCTGCAGGGGCAGGTATTGCGCACACCTTGCGTGGAATCGCGCACGCTGTCGCAGATCACCGGCGCACAGGTGTTCCTGAAGTTCGAGAACCTGCAGTACACCGCTTCGTTCAAGGAACGGGGGGCATGCAACAAACTCAGACAGCTCACCCCCGAGGAGCGCGCCCGCGGCGTGGTGGCCATGTCGGCGGGCAACCACGCGCAGGGCGTGGCTTACCACGCGCAGCGGTTGGGCCTGCGTGCGGTGATCGTGATGCCGCGCTTCACCCCCGGCGTGAAGGTGGAGCGCACGCAAGGCTTTGGCGCCGAGGTGCTGCTGGTGGGCGACACTCTGGAGGAGGCGCGTGCCCACGCCTACGAACTGGCCGAGCGCGACGGCTTGACCTTCGTGCACCCCTACGATGACCCGGCCATCGTGGCGGGGCAGGGCACCATTGCGCTGGAGATGCTGGACGAGCAGCCGGACCTGGAAACGCTGGTGATTGCCACGGGCGGCGGCGGGCTGATCGGCGGCATCAGCGTGGCGGCGCAGGCGATCAAGCCGGGCATCGGGGTGGTGGGGGTGCAGGCCTTGCGCTTTCCCGCCATGGTCAACGCGGTGACTGGCAGCCACTGGCCGCAGGGGCGCAACACCATCGCCGAGGGTATTGCGGTGGGCACTCCGGGCACCTTGCCGCTGGAGATCGTGCGGCGGCATGTGGCCGACTGGCTGCTGGTGGACGAGGGCGAGATCGAACAGGCCATCGTGATGCTGCTGGAGATCGAAAAGACCCTGGTGGAAGGGGCGGGGGCGGTGGGTCTGGCGGCGCTGCTGCGCCAGCCCGAGCGCTTCCGGGGCAGGAAGGTGGGGCTGGTGCTGTGCGGTGGCAACATCGACCCGCTGCTGCTGGCCTCCATCATCGAGCGCGGCATGGTGCGTGCGGGCAGGCTGACGCGCATCAAGGTGAGCGCGCGCGACGTGCCGGGCAACCTGGCACGCGTGGCCACGCTGGTGAGTGAGGCGGGGGCCAACATCAGCGAGGTGCACCACCAGCGCGCCTTCACCCTGCTGGCGGCCCAGAACGTGGAACTGGAGCTGGTGCTGCAGACGCGCGGGCCAGCGCATGTGCAGCAGGTTTTGCGGGTGTTGCGGGCCGATGGTTTCGAAGCTGACGCGGTTTGATTAAAATCAAGGCCATTTCTCGAATTCGACGAACCCTCCAGGAGCAGATTCCATGTCTCACGCCCCTCAGACCGAGCAGCACGACGCCGATCCCGCAGAAGCCATCGTGGGTTACATCCCCTGGGTGCTGCCCCTGGCTGGCGGCATCCTGATGTTCCTGCTGGCCTTCATCGCCGTGACGATGGCCTGATCACGCCGCGGCCAGCAGCCGACAAGCCGGCACCCCATCGGTGGCCGGCTTTTTCTTTGGGCGTGCCCTGGCGGGCTGAGCTTCGCTATGCTTGCGGCATGGCTGTTGCTGCTGTCAAACGATCGAATCCTCCCTTGTCCGCCTGGCCGCGCCGCCGGGCGCTGCTGGCTGCGCTGGGGTGGGGGGTGTCTGCCGCCCTGGCCCAGGCCCAGCCGGTGGCCACCGTGGCCGCCGCGTCTGACCTGAAGTTCGCGCTGGAAGAGTTGGCCGCCCTTTTTGAGCAGGAAAGCGGCCACAGGCTGCGCCTGGTCTTCGGCTCCTCGGGCAACTTCTACGCCCAGATACTGCAGGGGGCGCCGTTCCATCTTTTCATGTCGGCTGACGAGGGTTTTGTCTTCAAGCTGGCGGATGCGGGCAAGACCCAGGACCGGGGGCGGCTTTACGCCTACGGGCGCATCGGCATCCTGGTGCCCAAGGGCTCGCCGCTGAAGGCGGATGGTGAACTGCGCGATCTGGCCGCAGCGATGAAGGACGGGCGGCTGCAGAAGTTCGCCATTGCCAACCCCGAGCATGCCCCCTACGGCGCGCGTGCCAAGGAGGCGCTGGAGCACGCGGGCCTGTGGCAGGCCATCGCGCCCCGGCTGGTGTTTGGCGAGAACATCTCGCAGGCGGCGCAGTTCGCCACGTCCGGCTCCACCCAGGGAGGCATCGTGGCGTATTCGCTGGTTCTGGCGCCGCAGGTGGCACGGCTGGGCGACTTCGCCCTGATTCCGCAGGCGTGGCACCAGCCGCTGGCGCAGCGCATGGTGCTGATGCGCAACGCACCGCCTGCTGCACAGGCGTTCTACACCTACCTGGGCACCCCAGGCGCGCAAGCGGTGATGGCGCGCTACGGCTTCGTCATGCCGAAACCCTGAGCCGGGGACAATCGCCACATGGACTGGAGTGCCCTGCTGTTGTCGGTCGAACTGGCCGCCGTGACCCTGGCGGTGCTGCTGCCTGCCGGGTTGTGGCTGGGGCGGTGGCTGGCGTGGTCGGGCGTGCGCGGCAAGGCCTGGATCGAAGCGGTGGTGGTGCTGCCCCTGGTGTTGCCGCCCACGGTGCTGGGCTACTACCTGCTGGTGGCCTGGGGCGGCGCGTCGCCGCTGGGGGCGTGGCTGGAACAGGCACTGGGCCTGAAGCTGACCTTCACCTTCGCCGGGCTGGTGGTGGCTTCGGTGCTGTTCAACGTGCCCTTCATGGTGCAGCCTATTCAGCGCGCGTTCGAGGCCATCCCGCGCAACCTTATCGAGGCGGCCACCGTCAGCGGCCTGGGGCCGTGGCAGACCTTCTGGCGGGTGGAACTGCCCCTGGCCTGGCCGGGCGTGCTGTCGGCCATGGTGCTCACCTTCGTGCACACGCTGGGTGAGTTCGGCGTGGTGCTGATGGTGGGCGGCAGCATTCCCGGTGAAACGCGCACCATCGCCATTGCCATCTACGACCGGGTGCAGGCTTTTGATCTGGCTGCCGCAGACCGCATGGCGCTGTTGCTGCTGGTGTTGTCGCTGGGGGCGGTGGCGGCGTCCTTCTTCGCCTCGGCGCGGCTGGCGGTGCGGCGATGACGGCGGCCAACCTTTCCCCGGCGTTGCAGGTCAGCGTCGAGCAGACTCACCCCATGCCCTTGCGTGGCGCTTTCTCCTGCCAGGCCGGGGAGATGCTGGCGCTGGTGGGCCCGTCCGGCGCGGGCAAGACTTCCATGCTGCGCGTGCTGGCCGGGCTGATGCGCCCGCAACAGGGCCGCGTACAGGTGGGGGGCGAGCTGTGGTGCGACACCGAAGCCAGCCTGTGGTTGCCGCCGCACCGCAGGCACGTGGGCATGGTGTTCCAGAACTACGCGCTGATGCCGCACCTGTCGGCCTTGGAGAACGTGGCCCTGCCCCTGCTGCACCTGCCGAGTGGCGAACGTTTGGCGCGGGCGGCCCGCTGGCTGGACCACGTGGGCTTGCTGCCCGAGCAGCAGCAACGCCGCCCGGCGGCGCTTTCCGGCGGGCAGCAGCAACGCGTGGCCGTGGCCCGGGCGTTGGCGCGCGAACCGGCGCTGCTGCTGCTGGACGAGCCGTTCTCCGCCGTGGACCAGATGAGCCGCCAGGGCCTGTACCGCTTGCTGGCGCAGTTGCGCGAAGAGCTGACCATTCCCATCGTGCTGGTGACGCACGACCTGCACGAAGCCCGCCTGCTGGCCGACACGCTGGTCGTCATGGATGGCGGCCAGGTGCTGCAGCAAGGGGCACCCGCCACGCTGTACCGCTCGCCGCGCAACGCCCGGGTGGCCGACCTGGTGGGCATTCAGAACCGTTTTCACGGCCGTTGGCTGGGCCCGGCGGACGAACCCGGCGTGGGCTGGCTGGAGTGGCTGGCGGCCCCGGCCACGTCCGGTGCGCCTGTGGGTGCCAGCCTGCGGCTGAAGGTGCGAGACAAGAAGCGCCTGGACGTTGGGCAGGCCGTGACCTGGGTGATACAGGGCGACGGGCTGCATGTGCGCACCGATGCGCCTTTGCCGTTGGACCAGCCCTGCCCCCAGGGCGACCGGCTGCTTTGCGTCAGGCTGGCGGAATGGCGTCACCTAGGTGACATCTCGCTGGCCACCCTGGCGCTGGAGGCGCTGCCCGGCGTGAAGCTGCAATTGACCCTCTCTGGCCCCGTGCGCCAGCAGCTTTCCCCGGGGCAGCGCCTGGGTGTGGAGGTGGATTGCGACTGGGTGCACGTGATGCCGACCCGCACCGCCTGACATTTGCTCATAGGGTTATGCGGATTTTGCATGTAACCCTCTGGTAACTCTGGCGCTGCTTTTTTAAAATACGCCACCCTGGCCGACACGCGGCTGGGTCCGGGCCCACCCGCCGCGGACCCCAGCGCCGCGCTGCTTCCTACCCCCAGCAGTCCTTCACGGGCGCCGATCCAGCCAACCTCAGCAGTCCCTTGGCAGAGAAAGGGATATGGAGAGAAATTTGCCTTCGCGAGGTCTCTCCACATCCACTTTCTCAACTTTCGGAGCTGACCCCATGAATTCACCCGTGATGCAGGGCTTGACCATCAACGCCCCCGCTTACGTGAAGAACGCCAGGCTGATTGCCTGGGTGGCAGAAATGGCCGCGCTGTGCAAGCCCGCTGCCATCCACTGGTGCGACGGCACCGACGAGGAGTACAACCGCCTGTGCGACCAAATGGTCCAGGCGGGCACCCTCAAGCGCCTCAACCCCGCCAAGCGCCCCAATTCCTACCTGGCCTGGTCCGACCCGTCCGACGTGGCGCGCGTGGAAGACCGCACCTTCATCTGCTCGGAAAAGCAGGAAGACGCTGGCCCCACCAACAACTGGATGGCCCCGGCCGAGATGCGCGCCACCCTGAACCCGTTGTTCGACGGCTGCATGGCGGGCCGCACGATGTACGTGATCCCCTTCAGCATGGGGCCGCTGGGCTCGCACATTGCCCAGATCGGCGTGGAGCTGAGCGACAGCCCCTACGTGGTCACGAACATGAAGATCATGACCCGCATGGGCAAGGCCGTGTACGACGTGCTGGGTGTGGACGGCGAGTACGTGCCCTGCGTGCACACCGTGGGCGCTCCGCTCCAGGCCGGCCAGCAGGACGTGGCCTGGCCCTGCAATCCCACCACCAAGTACATCGTGCACTACCCCGAAACGCGCGAGATCTGGTCTTACGGCTCCGGCTACGGCGGCAACGCCCTGCTGGGCAAGAAGTGCCTGGCGCTGCGCATCGCCTCCACCATGGGGCGTGACCAGGGCTGGCTGGCCGAGCACATGCTCATTCTGGGCGTGACCAACCCCGAGGGCAAGAAGTACCACGTGGCCGCCGCCTTCCCCAGCGCCTGCGGCAAGACCAACTTCGCCATGCTGATCCCGCCGTCGGGCTTCAACGGCTGGAAGGTCACCACCATTGGTGATGACATCGCCTGGATCAAGCCGCACGCCGATGGCAAGCTCTATGCCATCAACCCCGAGGCGGGTTACTTTGGCGTGGCACCCGGCACCAACACGCTGACCAACCCCAACTGCATGCGCAGCCTGGACCGCGACGTGATCTTCACGAACGTGGCGCTCACCGACGACGGTGACGTGTGGTGGGAAGGCATGGGCGACGCGCCTGCCCACGCCATCGACTGGCAGGGCAAGGACTGGACGCCCGAAGACGGCAAGGCCGGCCGCAAGGCAGCGCACCCCAATGCCCGCTTCACCGTGGCCGCCACCAACAACCCCGCGTTGGACGACCAGTGGGACAACCCTGCTGGCGTGGCCATCGACGCCTTCATCTTCGGCGGCCGCCGCTCCACCACCGTGCCGCTGGTGACCGAGGCCCGCACCTGGATGGAAGGCGTGTACATGGCCGCCACCATGGGCTCCGAAACCACCGCCGCCGCCTTTGGCGCGCAAGGCGTGGTGCGCCGCGACCCGTTCGCCATGCTGCCCTTCTGTGGCTACAACATGAGCGACTACTTCCAGCACTGGCTCGACATGGAGCACAAGCTGGAAGAGTCCGGCCACAGCCTGCCGCGCATCTTCTGCGTGAACTGGTTCCGCAAGGGCGCTGACGGCAAGTTCGTGTGGCCGGGCTACGGCGACAACATGCGCGTGCTGAAGTGGATGCTCGACCGCATTGAGGGCAAGACCCAGGGCCACGACAACGTCTTCGGCATCAGCCCCAACTACGAAGAGATCGAGTGGAGCGGCCTGGACTTCAGCCGTGAGCAGTTCGCCACGATCACGGACATGAACCCCACCGACTGGGAACAGGAACTCAAGCTGCACGAGGAGCTGTTCCAGACCCTGGCCTACCACCTGCCGCAAGAACTGGTGGAGACCAAGGCACGCATGGAGCAGCGTCTGGCTGCGAAGTGATGCTTGCCGCACCGCTTTGGCGGTGATGCCCACAAGCCCGCTCGGTTCCTCCCAGCGGGCTTTTTTTATCTTCGTCGCGGCGGCACCAGCCCCAGCGGGGCTGCACTTACAATTTCGCGTCAGTTTCACCATTTCAGCCTGGTGCGCCTGCCGTAACCCGGGGGGCAAGGCTTGCAAGCATGGACACAACAAACAAGAAGCCGGCGGCGCAATCCTGCGACGTGCTGGTCATCGGGGGGGGGCCGGCGGGCTCCACAGCCGCATCGCTGCTGGCCGACAAGGGGCACAGCGTGGTGCTGCTGGAAAAAGCCCGCCACCCGCGTTTTCACATAGGCGAGTCGTTGCTGCCAGCCAACCTGCCGCTGCTTGAGCGGCTGGGGGTGGCCGATCAGGTGCGTGCTATCGGCATGTACAAGCCTGGGGCCGAGTTTGTGTCGCCGCACCACAGCCATGTGCAGACCTTTCAGTTTGCAGACGCCTGGGACAAGTCCATGCCGCACGCTTACCAGGTGCGCCGTGCCGAGTTCGACGAAATCCTGATTCGCAACGCCGAAAAATGCGGTGCGCTGGTTCACGAGGGGTGCAAGGCGCGTTCGGTGGACTTCCTGCCGGATGGCGGCGTGGAAGTGCTGGCCGAGCGTGACGATGGCACCCAGACCTGCTGGCGCGCCCGGTTCCTGGTCGATGCGTCAGGGCGGGACACTTTTCTGTCCAACCGCTTTCGCATCAAGGAGCGCAACCCCAGTCACAACAGTTCCGCTGTCTACGGGCACTTCGCCCACGCGCAGCGCAACCCAGGCGATGCCGAGGGCAACATCAGCATCTTCTGGTTCGATCACGGGTGGTTCTGGTTCATCCCGCTGCACGACGGCACCACCAGCGTGGGTATGGTGACCTGGCCGTACCACATAAAGACCAAGGGTGCGCGCAGCCTGCAGCAGTTCCTGATGGACAACATCGCCACCTGCCCGGCCCTGGCGCAGCGGCTTAGCCAGGCCAGCCTGGTCAATGAAATCGAAGCCACGGGCAACTTTTCGTACACGTCGGCGCGCAACCATGGGCAGAACTATCTGATGCTGGGGGACGCGTTCGCCTTTGTGGACCCGGTGTTTTCCTCCGGTGTCTGGCTGGCCATGCACGGTGCTGTCGTCGGCGCGGACACCATTGACACGTGCCTGCGAGATCCCGCCCGCCGCACGGCGGCGCTGAAGCGTTTTGACCTTGAGATGCGCCGCGGCCCCCGCGAGTTTTCCTGGTTCATCTACCGGGTCACCAACCCCATCATGCGGGACTTCTTCATGCACCCGAAGAACGTGTTCCGCGTGAAGGAGGCGCTGCTCTCGGTGCTCGCGGGCGACATCTTCGGCAAGACGCCCATCTGGCGCTCGCTGTGGATGTTCAAGGTGCTGTACTACCTGGCCAATGCCGCGCAGCCCGTGCGTGCATGGCAAGCCTGGCGGCGGCGGCGCTTCAACATCCGCAAGGTCGACGACCCGGCCCTGTACAACGCGTGATGGGGTTGCGTTACGCCTATTGGCAGGGCCAGCCTGCACCTGTGTACGCGGCGGGCGTGCTGGGGGGCAGCGTGCTCAACCCCGGGGCGGGCGGCCAGACGGACTGGCCCTTGCAGCACCTGCGCGGGCGTCGGCTGGGCCGAACAGCTTCGTTGCAGGAGTGCTGGCTGAGTGACGGCCCCGTCCAGGAAGGGCGTTTCGAAGGCATTCATTGGCGGCGAAACGCCAGTTGCCTGTACGGAGTGATCGAGCTGGACGAGCAGGCCATGGCCGTGGTTGAGGGGGAGACCCCCTTGCAGGTTGCCAGTCGCCTGGCCTACGAGCGGCTGTTCCGGCTGATGCACGAGCAGCGCGTACCGCACCTGTGGCGCGTGTGGAACTACGTCGGTGGCATCAACGCCGAATCGCACGGGCTGGAGCGTTACCGCCAGTTCAACCTGGGACGCCATCAGGCGTTTGAGCGCATGCAGCGCGGCACCACCGGCCAGGTGCCTGCGGCCTGCGCCCTGGGCTGGCAGGATGGCGGGCCGTTGTCGATTGCCTTCCTGGCAGGCCTGCAGGCGCCGCAGCCCATCGAGAACCCGCGCCAGGTCAGCGCTTACCACTACCCAGGCATCTATGGCCCGCGCGCGCCCACGTTCTCCCGTGCTGTGCTGGTGCGGCCCCCGGGGCAGGACATCCTGTTCATTTCTGGCACTGCCAGCATCGTGGGGCATGAAACATTGCACCAAGGCGACGTGGTGGCGCAGTGCCACGAGACTGTGCGCAACCTGGCATGCGTGGTGGATCAGGCCAATCTGGCAGCCGGTTCACAGCGCTTTTCCTTGAAGACGCTGGAACACCGCGTGTACCTGCGCCACGCAGACGACGAGGTACGGGTGCGCGAGGCACTGGCTCTTCTGCTGCCCGGCGCCCACACCGAGTTCGTGCTGGCCGATGTGTGCCGCGCCGACCTGCTGGTCGAGATCGAGTCCATGGGTATTTGCGCCATGGCCGATGCCTGATGAAGCCCAGCCGCGCCACAGCCGAAAAGCGTCGCCTTCTCTGGGTGGTGTACGAGTGTGTGGCCATGGTCATCGGCCTGGGTTCCCTGGCCTTGATCTGCCTGAGCTGGCTGCCCGTTGCCCTGTTGATGCAGCGGGTGCTGCCAGCGAGGCCCGGCCGCTGGATCGGGCGGCGGGTTATCGCGTGGGGCTTTCGCGGCTACCTGGTCATCCTGCGCACGCTGTGTGCCTGTCACTTCGACCTTAAGGGGCTGGAAGGCTTGCATCGCCAGGGGCCGATGGTCGTGGTGGCCAACCACCCCTCGCTGCTTGATGCGGTCCTGGTGCTGGCCTACCTGCCGAACGCCGTGTGCGTGATGAAGGCCAGCCTGATGGACAACCTGCTGTTCGGTGCAGCAGCGCGGCTGGCGCGATACGTGCGCAACGACAACGTGCTTGGGCTGCTGCTGCGCTGTCGCCGTGAGCTGGATCAGGGGGCCCAGGTGCTGCTGTTTCCCGAAGGCACGCGTACCCGGCATTTTCCCGTGGATGACTTTCTGCAGAGTGCTGGTCTCATCGCGTCGCGTGCGGGGGTGCCGGTGCAGGCACTGGTCATTGAATTTTCCACACCTTATCTGGGCAAGGACTGGCCCATATGGCGCCGACCGGTGCTGCCGCTGAGGGTGAGCATCCGGCTGGGCCGCCGCTTCGAGCCCCCCCAGGACGTGCCCGGTTTCACCCGCCAGCTTCAGGCCTATTTCCAGAGCGAGGTTGGCCACCCGCAACGATGATGCCTGTCATGAACCCATCGACCACCCATCTAGTCCTCATCCCCAGTTACAACCCAGGCACCAGGGTGCTGGAAACCGTGCGTGCCGCCCGCGAGCAGTGGAGCCCCGTGTGGGTCGTGGTGGACGGCAGCACCGACGGCTCCACCGCCGCGTTGCAGACGCTGGCGCAGCAGGACCCGCAGTTGCGCGTCATCGTGCTGGAGCGCAACCAGGGTAAAGGGGCTGCGGTGCTGGAAGGCATCACCCAGGCGGCGCAGGCGGGGTACACCCATGCGCTTACCATGGACGCCGACGGGCAGCACCCGGCGCACTTGATCGGTGAGTTCATGGCGGCTTCGCAAGCGGCCCCCGATGCGATGGTGCTGGGCAAGCCGGTGTTCGGGCCAGAAGCGCCCGCGTTGCGCGTGAATGGCCGCAAGGTGTCCAATGCCTGGGCCAATCTGGAAACGCTGGGCATGGGCATTGGTGATTCACTCTACGGTTTTCGCGTCTACCCCATCGCGCCATTGGTTCGCGTCATGCAGCGCACGCGCTTCATGCGCCGCTTCGACTTCGACCCCGAGGCCGTGGTGCGCCTGTGCTGGGCGGGTGTGCACCCGGTGAACCTGGACGCGCCAGTGCGTTACTTCGCGCCGGAAGAGGGCGGGGTGTCGCACTTTCGCTACCTGCGTGACAACACCCTGCTCACCTGGATGCATACCCGCCTGTTCCTGGGTTTCCTGTGGCGCCTGCCCGTTCTGCTGGCGCGCCGTCTGGCCAAAGGGGGGAGGCGGTGAACACCACGGAACTGTTCCTGATCGCCATGATGGTGATCTTCACCGTGCCCTGGCTGTTCTGGCGCCTGACCCGCTGTGATTACCTCGCGCCGCTGGTGGTGGTGCAGATCGTTGCGGGCATTCTGCTGGGGCCCGGCGTGCTGGGCCAGGCCTGGCCCGAGGCTTACCACACCGTCTTTGCGCCGCCGGTGATCCAGGCACTCAACGGCATTGCCTGGTGGGCGGTCATGCTGTTTGTGATGATCGCTGGCGTGGAGCTGGACTTGCGGCAGGCTTGGCAGCACCGGCGCGAAAGCGGCATCACTGCCGGGCTGGCCCTGGGCACGCCCTTGCTGCTGGGGTGTGCGGCCGCCCTGCTGTTGCTGGGGCCGGTCGGGTGGGTGGGCGCGAACGCCACGCCCTGGCAGTTCGTGCTGGGCGTGGGCATGGCCTGCGCCGTCACAGCCCTGCCCATCCTCATTCTGCTGATGGAGAAGCTGGGCATCCTGCGGCAGCCGCTGGGCCAGCGCATCCTGCGCTACGCCAGCCTGGACGACATCGCCATCTGGGGCGTGCTGGCGCTGATCCTGATGGACTGGCAGCGTGTCGGCAGGCAGGCAGTGTTTCTGGTGGCTTTCGCGGGGGTTGCATGGGCCTTTCGACGCCTCATGCGCCGCCTGCCAGCGGCCGACCGCTGGGCCGTGAGCCTGATCTGGCTGGCCGTATGCGCCTTTGGGGCCGACTGGTCGGGGCTGCACTTCATGGTGGGGGCCTTCCTGGCGGGCGCGGTGATGGACGCCGAGTGGTTCGATCAAGAGCGGCTGGACCAGCTGCGCCATCACGTGTTGCTGGTGTTGATGCCGGTGTTCTTCCTGTCCACCGGCTTGCGTACCGATTGGGCGGTGGGTGGCGCGGCCGTGTTCCTGGTGGCGGGTTTGCTGCTGGCCGCCTCCGTGGGCGGCAAGCTGTTGGGGGTCCAACTGGCTGGGCGTTGGCTGGGCTGGCCCAGAGGGGATGCCGCGGTGATCGGCTGGCTGCTGCAGACCAAGGCGCTGATCATGATCATCTTCGCCAACATCCTGCTCGACAAAGGCGTTATCACCAGCGACACCTTCACCGCGCTGCTGTTGATGGCGGTGGCCAGCACCATGCTGACGGTGCCCATGGTGGAGCCTCGCCTGCGCCGTGCGCAGACCAGCGAGGGCGCGGCCCTGGCGCTGGAGGCGGGGCGCTGAGCCGTCGCCCTCAGATCATCGCGCCGTTGATGGAGATGACCTGCCCGCTGATGTAGGCCGCCTTGTCGGACGCGAGGAAGGCCACGAGTTCGGCCACTTCTGTGGGTTGGCCCGCGCGCTGCATGGGCACCATGCGCTTGATGGCGTCGGCGTCGAAGCTGCCTTCGATCATGCCGGTTTCAATGATGCCCGGTGCCACCACGTTCACCGTCACGCCCCGGCTGGCCAGCTCCAGCGCCAGTGACTTGCTGGCCGCATGCAACGCGCCCTTGGCCGCCGCATAGTTGACTTGCCCCCGGTTGCCTGCCACCGCCGCCACCGACGAGATGTTGACAATGCGGCCCCAGCGTTTGCGCAGCATGGGCAGCGTCAGCGGTTGCGTGACGTTGAAGAAGCCGTTGAGTGACACGTCGATCACGTTGTCCCACTGTGCGGGCGTCATGCCTGGAAACACCGCGTCGTCGTGAATGCCCGCGTTATTGACGAGGATCTGCACCGCACCCTGTTCCAGCAGGGCTTCCAGCGCCACGGCGCAGGCTTGCCGGTCGGTCACGTCGAACACCACCACCTCGGCGCTGCCGCCTTCGCGGACGATGGCGGCCACCACGTCAGTGGCGCGTTCAGGGGAGCGGTTGGCGTGCACCAGCACGTGGTGGCCGTCGGCAGCCAGACGTTGGCAGATGGCTGCGCCAATGCCGCCACTGCCGCCAGTGACCAGAGCGCGTTTGAGGGTGGATATGTTCATGGCTTGGGCTCCAGTGCGTCTGCGTCCAGCACCACGGCCGCGCGGCCTTGCAACAGCAGGCGTTGTTCGTGAAAGATGTCGAAGCCGTACAGCACGCGCAAAGCGTCGCCCGACAGACGTTGTGCCGTCACGCGCAGCGGGCCGTTGCAGGTGTCCAGTCGCGGTACGGGCATGTTCACACCGCGCACGCTGGCCAGGTAGCCTGCGCGCGGCCGCTCGCTGCTGCCCGCAAGCAGCGCGCCGTGCACCGCCATGGCCTGTGCCGCGTACTCGATGCCATGCACGGTGCTCAGCTGTCCGTTGGCGCGCAATGGGTGGTCTGCCGCCGTGTGGCTGGTGGCTTCGCACACGACGTGTTCCGGTGACCATTCCAGCACCTTGCTCAGCAGGCACATGTTGCCCTGATGCGGGATGCGCGAGGCGATCCAGTCGTGGTTCAGCATGGCGTGACCTTGATGGCCAACGGCATGCCGGGCAGGTGGGCGATGTGCACGGTGCCCGCCTGCCCTGACGCGAGTTGCTCCAGCATGGGCAGGCAGCGCAGCGCGGGAATGGCTTGGCGCAAGGGTTCCAGCGCGGCGTGGCGCAGCGGTTGTGGCGTCTGGCTGGACACGGCCAGGGCAATGTGCGCCTGCGCGCCATCAGTCGCCTGCGGCGTCAGCAGCAGCGCCACGCCGGCGCAGTCGGGCACGGGCCGCGCAGCATGCAGGGGCTCTGGGTACTCACTGTCGTAGGCCACCAGCAGCACCGGGCGCTGCGTAGTGGCGACCTGCGCGAGCGCGTCCAGCAGCCCGGCGCCGAAACTGGCGTCGTAGGCGCACAGTACCTGGCAGGGCTCCATGGAGCGGCTGGCGATGCCCCAGTAGCCTGCGGCGGCGTTGTGCACCGAGTTGTGGAAACGCGTGGGTGAGATGTGGCGGTCTTCTCCGGCCAGTTGTTCGCACAGGGCGTGGCAATTGTGTCCGTCGGCGCCGGAAGAGGAAAACACCGTGGCCAGTGTGGTCAGATCACGTTGGCCAGCGGCTTGCACCCCCAGGGCAAGGGCCAGCTTCACCACGCGGCTGGCGCGGCGACGCTCGGCGGCGGGCAGCAGGTCGGGGGCGGGCAGTGCCGAGGGGGTCATTTCCCAGGCACCCTCTCCTTGCAGCACCGCGCGGGCGGTGTCCCAGCTGGGCAGCCCAGGGGCAATGAGTCCGATGCCTTCGATCCAGGCTTGCAAGGGCGTGTTCATGAGGCTTTTCCGAGGATGAGGCTGCAGTTGCTGCCGCCGAAACCGAAAGAGTTGGTCAGCGCGCGCGTGAGTGGCTGGCCAGTCTGGGCCTGGATGCGGTAGTCCAGTGTCAGTGCCGGGTCCAGTTCGCGGGTGCCGGGGCTGCCGGGCAGCAGGCTGTCCGTCAAGGCCAGCGCGCAGAAAACGGCCTCGACCGCGCCAGCGGCACCCAGCGTGTGGCCCGTGGCACCTTTGGTGGACGAGCACGGCACGCCCTTCCCGAAAAGGCTGGCCACGGCCAGGCCTTCGGCTGCGTCGTTGGCGGGTGTGGCTGTGCCGTGCAGGTTGATGTAACCGATGTCGCCGGGTTGCAGGCCGGCAGAGCGCAGCGCCGCCTCCATGGCCAGGCGCGCGCCCAGCCCTTCGGGGTGGGGTGAAGACATGTGGTACGCGTCGCTCGACTCACCCACGCCCAGCAGGTGGATGGCATCGGTGGGGTTGTCTGCGGGACGCTCCAGCAGCGCAAAGGCCGCGCCCTCGGCCACCGAGATGCCCTTGCGTCCGCCGTCGTAAGGGCGGCAGGGTTCGTCTGACGTGAGCTGCAGCGAGGCAAAGCCGTACAGCGTGGTCAGGCACAGCGAATCAACACCGCCGACGATGGCCGCGTCGATGGTGCCCAGGGCCAGGTGCCGTGCCGCTGCGGCAAATACCTTGGCGCTGGACGAGCAGGCGGTGGACACCGTCATCGCCATGCCCTGCAGACCGAACCAGTCGCGCACGAAGGCCGCCAGCGAGAAGGGGTTGTGCGTCGTGTCGTAGCGGAAGCCTGGCGGCAGGGCACCGTTGTGGGGGTCGCGCTCGCGGTAGGCCAGCTCTGTCTGCAGGATGCCCGAGGTGCTGGTACCCATGAACACGCCAACCCGTTGCGCGCCATGGCGCCCGATGGCGGCGCGCACCTGGGTGTCGAATCCGTCGGCCAGCAGGCCCATCTGCGCCAGACGATGGTTGCGGCAGTCGTAGGCGGCCAGTGGGGTGGGCAGTGCCTGGGCATCAACGCTTTCCACTTCGCCCACCCAGGTGGGCAGTTGCACGGTTTCGAAGGCGCAGGGGCGAAGGCCGCTGCGCTGGTTGCGCAGAGCGAGGCGGTGGGCGTCAAGGCCCACGCCCAGGCAGGTGGTGGCCGTGTAGGCACTCAAGGACAACGGTGTCACGTCAAACGTTCCTTTGTGTCTGGTGTGTGGACATGGGGTTCAGGCAGGCACGCGGCAATGGAGCATGACGTTGGCGAACGGCTTGCGCCCGCTCATGGGCGTGCTTTCGACCTGGAAGTCCAGATCCCGCAAGACGCCTTTCCATTCGTCCAGCGGGCGGCAGTACAGGCGGGGCAGGCGGTGCCCGCGCGAAAAGGTGACGATGTGGTCCACCGCGTTGCAGACGTGAAAGGGCCAGCCCGCCGCGGCGTCGCCGATGCGCGTGAGGAACACACCGCCCGGCGGCAGCGCCTCGCGTATCCGGCGCAGGACCGTCAGCTGCTGTGAGTGCTCGAAATAATGCAGCGCGTCGAGGATGGAGATGGCGTCCGGCTGACCGAAGTCGGCGGCGTTCATGTCGCCCAGCTCCACGCAGACACGGGGGTCGTTGCCGAAGGCCCTTGCAGCGCGTTCAACGTCGCGGGGCATCAGTTCGATGCCGCGAAGGTGCGTGGGTTGAGGGGGCGTTGCCCAGCCTGACGGCCAGGTGCCTTGGTTGTGCAGCTCGCTGGCTGCCAGCAGCCAGGCAAACAGGCTGCCCTGGCCGCAGCCCAGGTCTAGGAAATGGCCCTGGGCAGGGAGCAGGCCGCGCCGCAGGATGTCGGTAAAGATGCCGTCGTGGCCCAGTTTGCCACGGGCGTAGTGGTAGGCAAACCGGCCGCTGGCCAGGAACCGTTCGGATGCCCGGTTCAGGAGCAGGCGATGGAAGGGGCGTGTCATGGCTGAGCGTGGACAAGGGTGACGGTGCGCCAGCGTTGCCGCTGGATGCTCTGCAGGAGCTGTGGCAGCACCGCGAGTATCACGGGTGTGCCGCCAGGCGTGCGGGCGCTGTGCCCGTCGTGCAGCAACACGATGTCGCCTGCCCCCCAGCTGCGCGTGATGCGCGACAGGACAGTGGCCGGATCGCCTGTGCGTGTGTCATAGGCTCGCCGGTTCCAGCTGGCCAGCCGCAGCCCCAGCTGGTGCAGGACGGGGTCGAGGAAGGGGTTGCGCAGACCTGCCGTGGCGCGAAAGAAGCGGGGCGCCTGTCCGGTGATATCGCTGAGCGCAGCCTGGGCCTGGGCGATGTCCTGCCTCATGCGTGAGGGGCCGAAGAGTGAGAAGGCGTTGGAATGGGTGTGGCCGTGGTTTTCCACGCGATGGCCACGTGCCACGATTTCGCGGCACAGTGTGGGGTGCTTCAGCGCCCGGCGGCCGATGCAGAAAAAAGACGCTTGGGCGCCCGCTTGGTCCAGAAGGTCCAGCACGCGGGGGGTCACTTCGGGGTCGGGGCCGTCGTCGATGGTCAGCGCGATTTCACCGCGCTGGCGGGCGGCCTCGGGCAGGCGGTTTAGGTTGGGGCCCAGCCACGTAGACCGGGGCCATAGCCCGGCGCCCGCCAGCAGGGCGTGGTTGGCTGCGATAGCGCCCGCGGCCCAGGGCCAGCTTTGAGGCGTTGCCAGTGCGGCGGCAGCGGCCGTGCTGTGCAGAAGCAGGCTGGCCTTCAGCAGAGGCGGTGCTTTCCAGGGGGGGGTCATGCCACGTGCTCCAGCTCGGGGATGGCCAGGAAACGGCTCCACAGGGCCAGCCACGTTGCCCAATCGTGGCCGCCATCGACTTCCACGCAAGTGGCGGCGGGCAGCCGCTGCGCCATGCGCTGGTGGCTGTCCGCGAAGCGGTCGCTCTTGCCGTGGCCCAGGAATATGGGCGGTGAAACCGGGCGGGCCTGCAACCACTGCCATGCAAGGAACTCGACATCGTTCTGTTGTTCGGGCGTGGCCTGCCAGGCGTCCAGGCCACCGGCGCGCTCGATGGCGTTCCGCGTCACGCGCGAGCCAGGGTAAGGGGCCAGGAGGCAAAGCCCATCCAGGGCGGGCCGGCAGGCGGCGTGCGCCATTGCCAGCATGCCGCCATACGAGATGCCACCCAGCCACACCCGCCTGTGCCGTTGGCGGGCGGGCGCCAGGACTTGCTCGTCCAGCGCATGCAGCAAAGCAACGCTGTGCGGTGGCGGCGGGGTGTCCAGCGTGATCAGCCGCAGGGAGCGCCCCTGGGTTCGGAGCGCTGTGTCCAGCCCGGCGTCCAGCAGCTGCGCCGCCGTCATGGCCGCGCCTGGCAGCAGCACGATCGCGTCGCACGCGTCGTCCGGTGTGCAGAACGTTGGCAGGGGGCTCATGCCGGTTCCTTCGGGGGAGCGGCCATGGCGGCGGATAGCAGCAAGGCCAGCCAGGTGCCGGGTGCCACGGTCATGCCCACGGCCTGCAGCACGGGGGTTGATGACCAGCAGAGCACGCCGAAGCCGATGACCGTGGTGGCGTTGGCCAGGACGATGGACAGCAGGGTGTCGGCGCCCGGCAGGCTGCCGCGCGACGCGCGCTCGAAGAACAACGCGTAGTTGGAGCCGACGGCCACTATGAGCAACATGCCCACCAGATGCAGCAGGTGCAGCCGCACGCCCAGCAAGTGCAGGCCCGCAACCACCAGCACCACCGACATGGCCAGCGGCAGCAAAACGCGGACCAGTCGCGACACGCTGCGCAGGCTGGCAGCCAGCAGCACCACGATCGCCAGCAGGCCTGTGCTTGACAGGGCGATGGCTTCGTCTATGTAGCTGGCGTAGAGTGCATCGAATTCGGTCTTCAGATCAATGAACACGCCGTCGGTGCCTTGCAGCGCAGCGCGAACGGCGGCCGCATCGATGGCGGGCCCCTGTGTGCCAGAAGGGGTTGGCCGCAAAGGCACGAGCACGCTCCAGCCGCCACCGTGCTGCACCAGGAGCGAATCGACCAGCAACGCCAGACCGGTGCCGTCCAGGTCCTGGCGCGTCAGGTGTGCTGCCATGCGTGCCTGGGCCACACCGTCCAGGAAAGGCTGCAGGCGGTGGGTAGACAAGGGCGAGTCCGCCAGCGCCTGCTCCAGCCGTGCGCGCAAGACGTCTGGAGGTGGCAGGCTGTTGCGCCGCGCCGCTTGGGTGGCGGCGCTGGGCATGAAGCGCGTAGGGGTGTCGTAGCCGCCGATCATGCCTGCGGATACCAGCGAGTCGAGCACGGGGGTGACGCGCTCGGCGGCCTGCAGGGCACCGTCGCGCTGCGGTGCCGTCACGACCACCAGATAACGGGCGTCCGGCGCGCCAAGGTCGGCGCGCAGCTGGCTGTCGAGTTCGCCTTCCTCGGCGCTCACTGTGGACAGGGCCGACAGGTTGGGTGCCCACCAGTCGCCGCGCTGTGCGGCCAGGTAACCCGCCGCCGCGAGGGCAAGGGCCAGGGCTGGCCAGCGGAGCATGGCCGCCTGTTGCAGGCCTTTTGGCAGCCATTGGCCAAGCCGGGATTCACGGTGCTGGTGCACGCGGCTGCCTGCCAGTTCGGGCAGCACCAGGCGCGTCACCATGGCCGCAGTCACCACGCCGGCCAGCGCGTACAAGCCCAGCTGGGCCAGGCCCGGGAAGCCCGAGAAAAGCAGTGCCCCGAAACCGAACACCGACGTCATCACCCCCAGCCGGATGGTGGGCCAGAAGCGTTCGCGCCACCCCGCCACGCCCAGCTTGCCGGACTGCACGAAGTAGTAGATGCCATAGTCGACAGCCTCGCCGATCAGCGCGGAGCCGAAGCCGACGGTGATTCCAAAGACCGTGCCGTGTACCAGACTCACAGCGACGATACCGGCCAGTGCGCCGCTGAGCACCGGAACGAGCGTCAACAGCACCAGGCTGAGGCGGCGGTAAACCAGGGCCAGCAGAGCGGCAATGGCCAGCATGCTGGCCAGGGACAGGCGCCCCACTTCCTCTTTGACCCTGGCACGCGACTCCACCGCGAACAGGCCAGGGCCCGACATCCGCAGCGTCAGCGCGGGCGAAGGCTGGCTGGCGAGGCCGGCAAAGGCTGCGCGCACACTGGCAATGGCAGCCTCCTGGCCGTCGGTGTCCGAACCCTTGGCCTGCGTCTGCACGAGCAGGATCGCCCGTTCGCCGTTCTGCGACGTCCAGACGCCTTCGCTCACGCGGGGCTGTGCGCCAGCCTGCAACCCCATCAGCAGTTCGATCAGCTCCCCCGTCGGGTCTTGCAGCAGGTAGGGCTTGAGCAGCATGCCCGCAGCCGAACTGACCAGGTCGATGCTGTTGCCAACGGCCTCCTGCAGTCCCGCCACACTGAAACGCTCGGGGTTGACGGCTGGACTCAGCGCATAGCGGTGGGCCAGCAGGAAGTTGCGCTCCGCCTCCAGTCCTTGCAGTTCGCCGTTTTGCACCATGGCGAAATCGGGCGAGGCCGCCAGCTTCTCTCGCAGTTCGTGCGAAAGCGCTGCCCGCTGGACGGCGTCGCCGCCTTCGATGGCCAGCATCAGCAGGCGCGACGCCGCGCCTTCGCGCAGCTGGTTCACCAGCACCTGCTGTTCCACCGTGGGTCTGGAAGGCAGGAAGAACGACAGATCGGCCGTGAAGCGGCTGTTGGCGACCACCGTCACACCGGCGGCGACGGCCAGCAGCCAGAGCAGGAGCACGCGCAACGCAGAACGGGTCATGGCTGGCCCAGGGGTTCGATGGTCAGTTCGGTCCGGTCGCCGTCGGCCTGCTGGTATTCGATGTGGCGCACCTGGCGTTGCGAACCACTGATCGTCACACGTTGCAGCATGCTGGCAATGCGGGCGTCGCTGGGCACCAGGGTCAGCGTCCAAGTGTCAGCAGTGCCGCTGAGCTGCAGGCGGTAGCTGCGCTCCAGCGCGGCGCGGTCACCTGCCAGTGTGCCCCGGATGCTTTCCACGAAGGCCAGGGCCTCGGGGCGCTGGTTCAGGTTGATGGAGAGTTTGCGCCGGTCGCGTTCTACCGTCAGCGTCTCCTTATCGAGCAGCAGGGTCTCGGCTTTCGGGGCGAGCGTGCGTTTTTCGAGCCTGTCAGGTGCCGAGTAGGTCATTTCGCCCGACGCCACCACAGGTTTGTCGAGCAAAGCCAGGTGGCGTTTTTCCACGAAGCGCGCCTGTCCTCCCGGGTGTTGCGCCAGTTCGCTCATGAGCTGGTCGAGTGTCAGCCCGGCCTGCGCGCACATGGCAAAGCTGCCGAGCATCCAGGCGGATATCCACCGTTTCATCATGCTTGTTTCCAGAAATCGAAGAAGTTGAACCAGTTGTACGGGGTCTCGCGGCAAAGAGCTTCGAGCCGGCGGACATAAGTTTCGCGGGCCGTGTCGGCGCACGCCAGCCGTTCGCTGCGGGGCACGTCTGAAAAGTCCACCAGGGGCTCGAAGACCAAGCGGTAACGGTTGCCACCCAGGTACTGTCCGGCCATGAAGAACACGGGGCGCCGCATCAATGCCGCCAGCCGCCACGGCCCAAGCGGGAAGGGGGCGGGTGCGCCCAGCAGGTCATGTGTCGCGGTTGCGTCCTGTGCCAGAGAGCGGTCGGCGAGCACGCCCACCAGGAAGCCGTCGTCGAGCTTCTCCTGCAGCTCGATCATCGAGCTGGCACGTCCCAGCGCCACCACGTCCTGCGTGGCCTGGGGGTTGATGGCCTGCAGCGCGGCGTTGATCTTGCGCGCGTTCTCCTCGTACATCAGCATCGCCACACGCAGGTCTGCCCGGTTTCGTCCGGCCGCGCGCAGCACTTCGAAGCTGCCCAGGTGAGCGCCCATCAGCAGCACGCCGCCCTGACGCTTGACCGTCTCGTGCAAGGCTTCGCTGCCATGCACTTCGATGTCGAAGAGGTCGTCACGGCCGTTGAGCAGATAGACGCGGTCGTGCACGGTGCTGGCGAAGGCCAGCATGTGCCGGTAGGTGTCGCCCCAGGTGGCGGGCCGACCCAGGGCACGCAGGAGGTAGGTGCGGCTGGCATGCCTTGCGCCAGCGGCGAAGAGGGTGAAATACAGAGCGATGCCGTGCAGTACCAGGCGGCTGGCTGGCCGGCCGGCCGCGAGTGACAGCCAGGTCATGAAACGCAGGGCGGGCAGGTTGCTGCGTTCTCGTGTGCGCAGCCACTGCGGGCGGGACGCGGTCTTCATGTTGCAGGTGGTGTCAGGTTGCCGGATGCGACCACCGCTCCGTCACACGTCACCTGGAACGACAGGCCTTTGGGCCCGGCTTCCCGAAGCTCGAACCGCAGAGTGTGGCCGGGCAACGCCGGGCGCAGGAACTTCGCGCTGCCAATCTGCCACGGGCCAGCGGCATGTGGGCGTGCGGCGCGGGCCAGTGTCATCACCCTGTCCAGCAGCACGACGCCCGGGACGATGGGCAGGCCGGGAAAGTGTCCCGCCAGCGCAGGCAGGCTGGCGGGGACGGTCCAGTGCTCTTCAACCGGGGACATGCGCTTGCCTTTCCAGGTAGAGCGCCTGCAGCGTCTGCCGCGGCAGCTTGCCGGTGCTGTTGCGTGGCAGGGCATCCAATCGCAGCAGCGGCCTTGGCAGGAAGATCGCATCCACACGCTGGCGCAGCGCAGTCATCAGGGTGCGGTTGTCCAGCGCTGGTGCCACCACAAATGCCGCCAGCCGGGTGACGCCGTCGGGCGACGTTTCGTCGGGCAGGAAGAACGCGGCATCCAGCACACCTTCGATGGCGCAGATCTGGTGGTTCAAATACGCCAGCGAGGTGCGCTTGCCCGCGATGTTGACAAGGTCGCTGTGGCGGCCGTGCAGCAGGAACTGGCGGCCGCCGTCCAGCAGCTCGATGCTGTCCGACAGGGGTACCCGCTGTTCCACATGTCCGCCGCTGGCGTGGGTGATCTCGCCGGACTGTTCCAGCGTGACACCAGCCATCAGCTGCCAGGTGGCGCCATCCAGCGTGCGGCGGCAGGCCAACGCCGAAGACTCGGTGGACCCATAGATTTCGTGCAGTGGCGCCTGCAAGGCCTGTTCCGCACGGCGTGCCAGGTCCAGGCTCAGCGGTGCGGTGGCCGACAGCAGCAGGTCCACGGCAGGGAGCGGCAAGCTGGCCGCTACCAGGTTGGACAGGTGAAACGGTGTGGTGACCAGCATGCGCGGTTGCGGCACGGCCGCCAGCGCTTGCGCGATGTCCTGCGCGTAGAAGGGCTTGCCGCTCCAGAAGCTGCAACCGCCATGCAGGGCGATGAGGAAGGTGGACTCGAAGCCGTAGCTGTGCTGTGCCGGCACCGTGCCGACGATGGCGTGCGGCCGCTGCGCAACGCCCAGTGCTTCGGCTTCGGTTCGCCCATTGCGCACCAGCTTGCCCCAGGTCTTGCGGTGAGCCTGCGGCATGCCGGTGGAGCCTGATGTGAACAGCATGGCCACCGTGGCCGAGTCGTCGATCCGGGGGATGTCGTGCACGGGGTGTGCTGGCAGATCGTCGACGGCCGGAAACAGGCACGGGCGCAGGCGCGTGTCCGTCACCGTGATGTGTTCCGCCAGGCAGACAGCGCCGGGGTGGTCGCTGGTCAGCCAAGCCAGTGTCTCTGCCGATTGGGACGCGGGTTGCAGACTGACACGGCCGCTCATGGCGCAGGCCGCCAGGGTCAGCGCGAAGTGGTAGCGGTCCTCGCAAAGGTTGATCACCCACCGCGTGGCGGGCAGCGAGGCAGCAATCGCCTGCGCCTTGCCGATGAACTCCCGGACGGTGACCGGGCCGGCGGGGCGCCATACCAGCACGTCGTCCAGTTGGTGGCGGGTGACCAGTGGCGAAGTGCTCATGGTTGCTTCCCTGCGTGGCGGTGTGCGGCTCGGTCGCGCTGGTAGGCCCGAACCACGGCTGCGATGGAGGGACGCTCCTCTGGCGGGAGGACGGCTTTGCGCCACAGGTGTTCCAAAAGGAACATCAGGCCGACCAGTGGCCCGGTCAGCACGTTGGCGTGCAGTGACCACACGTGCACTGGCGCCCAGGTAAAAAGTGCCGTGGAGACGAGCGCGTTCAGCAGAAAGTAGACGGTCCAGGCCAAGGTGACCTGGCGTGTGTAGCGGACTTTTCGCACAGACAGGTGCTCACCCATGATCTGTCTGGCCAACCGGGTGACCAAGGCGTCGCCCGGGCCGCGCAGCGAAAGCCCAAACAGCGCAGCCAGCGCCAGGTGGATACCCAGATGCTGGAGGTAGTACAACAAGTTCACGTTGCCGCGCAGCACGGGCCACAACGCCTGCAGGGCCAGAGCGGTGGCCAGCATGCCGGCCACGAGCCATGTCCGCCCCCGCATTGCCAGCGCTGGCGCCAGAGCCAGCACCACCGGTGCCACGGCGACGGCGACGTTCATGTCCGGGTGGCCCCGGCCGGTGCTGCCCAGGTGCGCGCCCACGATCCAGGCCAGCAGCAACAGCGCCAGCCCCAGGCCGCGCAGCACGCGCAGGGTCATTTCGTGCGGTTGGCGGCGATATGGCCGGCCAGCGCGCGCACCGAGGCAAAGATCTTTTCGTTGTCCTCGTTGTCGGAGCGCATCTGGAAACCGTAGTGCTTGGAGATCACCAGCGAAATCTCCAGCATGTCGATGGAGTCCAGGCCCAGGCCGTCGCCGTAAAGCGGCCCGTCGGGGTCCACCTCGGATGCGGGGACTTCAAGGTTCAGTGCTTCGACGATCAGTTCGGCCACTTCGGGCCACAGCGCGTCAATCACATCGGGTTGGATGGCTTCGGGCATGGAGTCAATCTCGGGAAACGACAGGGGGCGGGGCGCGGAACGCCAGCACGGCGTTGCTGCCTCCGAATGCAAAGGAGTTCGACAGCGCGGCGCGCAGCTCGATGCCGTGGCGGCCTTCCAGGACATGATCGACGCCTTCGCAGGCGGGATCGATGCGACCGCTGAGGTGGGCTGTGGGCGGGATGGCCTGTTCGCGCAGGGCCATCACGGTCACCACGGCCTCGATGGCGCCAGCGGCGCCGAGCAGGTGGCCGTGCATCGACTTGGTGGCGCTCACCGGCAGCCTTTCGGCAAGTGGGCCGAACACCTCGCGGATGGCGCCGATTTCGGTGGGGTCACCTTCGGCCGTGGCTGTGCCGTGGGCGTTGATGTAACCGATGTCCGATGTGGCGAGACCGCCATCGGCCAGCGCTGCGCGCATGGCGCGCGACTGTCCGTCCCGGTCTGGCCGGACCAGGTGGGTATGGTCACAGCTGCTGCCATAACCCACCAGTTCGGCGTGGATGCGCGCGCCGCGCGCCTGGGCATGTTCCCAGTCCTCCAGGACCAGTGCCGCACCACCTTCGCCCAGCACCAGGCCGGTCCGGTCCTTGGCGAACGGGCGGCAGGCGCTCGGCGCGGTATCGGCGTCTCCGGTAGCCATCACGCGCATGGCCTCCCAGGCGCGTATCACGCCATACGACTGGCACATGTCCGAGCCGCCGGTCATCATGACGTCGGCCTCGCCACTGCGCACGCGCCGGAACGCTTCGCCGATGGCGATGGCCGACGATGCGCAAGCCGCTGTGTGGCTGGTGCTGACACCGCCGAGCCCCAGCTGGATGGAGATGTGGGCGTTGACGGCGTTGTTCATGCCCAGCACCACCGACAGGGGGGACAGGCGCTCACGTCCCTTGAGCCACATCTCGCGGCTGCCGCGTTCGTAGGCGGCCACGCCGCCCAGGGCCGTGCCCCATATGCAGCCCCAAGTCTGGCGTGCAGGTCCGCTGTCCCCGGCCGGGCGCGGCAGTGCCGCGTCGTCCCACGCCGCGAACGCCGCAGCCGTGCCGAGTTGCGCGAAGCGCTCCATCATCAGGGCCAGGGGTTTGCCGAGGACGGCCTCAGGCTCAAACCGCATGCAGCTGACAAAGGGCGTGGAAAGTGGCTTTGGCGGCTCGTCTGAAACGAACTGGCGCACGGCCGATTCGCCCGCCAGCAGGCGGGCGAAGAAGTCGGCAGTGTCACCGCCGTAAGGGCTCACCAGCCCGATGCCGGTGATGGCGACGCGGCGCGGGTGCATGTCAGCCTCCGCCGAGCCGCCTCAAGGAGGCTGAAGCCCCCTCGGGGGGGCGCGAACAAAGTGAGCGTGGGGGCCGCGTCATGTCAGGCTGTGCGTGCGGCTGCCAGGTTGTCGATGATGGACATCATGTCGCCAACCGTCTTGGGCGGCGTCTGGTCAGAGGAAATTTCTATGCCCAGGCGGTCCTCGGCTTCGAACATCAGCTCGGCCAGCATCAGGGAGTCGACGCCCAGGTCGGCCAATTGGGCGTCGGCCAGAATCTTCTCGGGCTCAACACCCAGGCGTTCGGTCAGGAAATTGCGGATCAGGTCAATGGAGTTCATGCTGGTCGGTCGACGAAAGCGCCGCCGCTACGCACCCCATGACGGGCAGTGGCACGGCAAATCAACAAGGGATCCCTCACTTCACGTGGCCGCTCTTGTGGATGATTCCGACGGCCTTGACGTATGCGTTGGTGGTTTGGTGCCTCTACAAGCCTGCGGGCCTGAAAAGCACCTAAATTATACAAATGACATTTGCGCGCGTGGAGTCTGCACCAGTATGTGTACCTGGGGTGCAACGGTAGTGTTGAGTTAAATTCGGACGGACGGTTTGCATACGTTTTGCGACTTCAAACAAACGATTCATGGCATCAATCACTGAAACAGGGTGGCGCAAGCACGTGCTATCGAGGCTCTGGGTACTGTGGCCTGTCAAGGCCGCGGGTACCATGGCCTTCATGACGCTGTTCTTCTGGGCGTACTTCTGGCTTCTGCGCAACCCCAGGACGGAGCCGTGGACCATGCCCGTTTTGCGGGTGGACGAGTGGGTGGCGTTCATGCCAGCGGGATTTCTGGCCTATGCGTCGCTGTGGGTGTATGTGTCGCTCCCCCCCGCGTTGATGCCTGACTTCAAGTCGCTGGTGCGTTTCGGCAGCTGGACGGCCGGGTTGTGTGTGTTCTGCCTGGGTATTTTTTGGCTGTTTCCAACCCAGACACCGCCCTTCGCCATCGACTGGGCGCTGCATCCCGAATTGGCGTTCATGAAGAACCTGGACGCCGCAGGCAACGCCTTCCCTTCGCTGCATGTGGCCACGGCGGTCTATTCGGCCATCTGGCTGCGGCACCAGCTCAGAGAGATGTCGGCGCCGCCGCTGCTCAACGGCCTGAGCGTTTTGCATTGTCTGGCCATCGTCTGGTCCACGATGGCCGTGCGCCAGCACGTGTTCCTGGACGTATTGGCGGGTGCCATCGTCGGATGGGCCTTTGCCTGGGCGGCTCTGCGTGGTGAGCGTGCTGCAAGCGTCGGTGGTGCCAGCCTGTTGGCTGCTGTGCCTGCGAGAGACTGACAGCCAAAAAGCCACCGGGGAAACCGGTGGCTTTTTGCTTCAAGAGAGCCTTACTCCGGCTTGAAGCCTGACGCCCGCAGCAGCTCAGCGCTGTGCTGCACGTCGTTTTCGATGAAGCGCCGGAACTGCGGGATGCCTTCCGCGACCGGCTCCAGGCCGATCGGGCCGAGCGAGCCCGCCCGGTTCAAGTCGCTCATTGCCGCGTTGATGGCCTGGTTCCAGGCGGTGGTGGTTTTTTCCGCAGTGCCATTGGGCGCCCACACCCCGTACCATGACGAATACACCAGACCCGGGAAGCCGCTTTCGCTGGCGGTGGGAATGTCGGGCGCAATGGCGGATCGTTTGGCAGAGGTCGTGACGATGGCCCGCACCTTGCCGTCCTTGGCCATGGGCAGCAGGGAGACGATGGAGTCCACCAGGATCTGTGTGTGTCCACCGGCCACGTCCGCCAGCGCAGGCGCGGTGCCGCGGTAGGCAACTGTCGTCAGCTTCAACTGGCCTTGCCGGGCGAGCATCAATGTGCCGATGTGGCTGGCCGAACCATAGGCGGGAAGGGCGGCCGTCCATTTGTCGGGCTGCTGGCGGGCGTTGTCAACAACGTCCTGCAACTTGCGCTGGGGCAGGTTGTTCGCAATGACCATGAGCAACGGGGCCTCGGCGACGCGGGCCACAGGCATGAAGTCGGTCACGGGATCGTACGGGGCCTTGGCCAGAACTTCCTTGGCCAGCACGTGGGTGGACGCCGAAAACAGCAGGGTCTGTCCATCTGCCGCCGCGTTCTTGACCGCCAACCCGCCAATGGTGCCGCTGCCGCCTGCCTTGTTTTCCACGATGACCGTGATGCCGGTGTTCGCCTGGAGCTGCTTGGCCAGCAGGCGCGCAGCCGTGTCCACACCGCCGCCCGGGGCGAACGGCACCACGAGTTTGACGGGGCCTTTGGGCAGGTTGGCTGCCTGGGGCGTGTTTTGTGCCGATGCAGGCAGGCCCGCCAGCAGTACAAGGGCTGCTGCTGCGAATGATTTGACCGGGTATTTCATGTCTGTCTCCTGATGGTAGTGTCGGTCGTATGTCCTGTGGGCGGGAAGGGCCCGGCAGCCCTGGTGACGAGGTCAAGCCTCGACCAGGGGCGCCGGGCCGGCGCAGCTTCAGGCCACCTTGCCCAGGCCTGCCGCGGCCATGGCCTCGGCGATTTCCTTGTCTGCCCCTTCGGCCAGCGGCAGCAGCGGCGAACGCACGGTGGCGTGGTCGAGCAGGCCGCGCGCAACCAGTGCCCATTTCAACGCCACCGAGCCTTCCATGTGCGAGCCACGGTGATAGACGTTTGCCGTCACCGGCAGCAGGCGGTCGTGCAGTTCGCGCGCTTTCTTGTAGTCCTTGGCTTTGCCCGCAGCGATCATTTCCACCAGCGGTTCCGGTGCAATGCAGCCGTAGCCCACCAGCGCGCCGTCCACGTCGAACATGGTGTGCAGCAGGTATTCGTCGTGGCAGGTCAGCACCGGCACGTTCGGGCGCTCCTTGCGGAACACCGGGATCTCGCGGTCCCAGCGCTTCATGTTGCGCACACCGTTCTTCATGGCCACCACGCCAGGTTGCGCGGCGATGTCAAGCAGCGTCTCCAGGTCGTAGCTGGCCTTGGTGGCATCGGGGTACTGGAACAGGATCATCGGCAGGCCGCTGGCTTCGTAGATGGCCTTGTAGCGGTCCTGCGGCGCACCCTTCTGGTAGCCGAAGCGCAGCCAGCCGTGCGAGGGGTAGATCAGGCCAGCGGAGGCGCCTGCCTTGACGGCACGTTTGGCCTCTTCTGCGGCCACCTGGGTGCCTTCGAGCGTGATGCCCGCGATGATGGGCAGCCGGTCGCCCACGGATTCGCGAAAAGCCTCGATCACTTTGAATTGCTCGTCGCGTTCCAGGAACGTGCCCTCGCCAGCGTGGCCAAGCACGGTCAGGCCCTTGACGCCCTCGACGCTGCCGAGCCATTTGCCGATGCGGTTGATGGCGGCGTAGTCAACGGCGCCGTCGCGGGTGAAGGGGGTCACGGGGGCGGGTACCAGGCCGCGCAGGTCAAGGGTTGTCATGGCAATCTTCCTCTGAATAAGTCAAATTCCGCGGTGGCATGTGCCACCTGCGGGGTGGCGGGCCGGGGTCGGGTGGACCTTGTCAACCGGCTTGGATGTGACTTTAGGGAGGTGTGAGCTATATTTGAACTGTCAAAGCATGCATTTCAGTCATGCAGTATTCGTATGGCTCGAGGGGCAAAACATGATGGACCAGGCAGCCTGGCGGCTGTTTCTTGACGCGGTGGAGCAGGGCAGCCTGAGCAAGGTCGCACTGGCCCGGGGCACCAGCCAGCCCCACGTGAGCCGCCAGATCAGTGAGCTGGAAGACAAGTGCGGCGGCCGCCTGTTCGTCCGCACGGGCCGCGGCGTGGCATTGACGGAATTCGGCCAACGCATTGCACCCAGGGTGCGCGCCTGGCTCGAAGGCACGGACCAGCTCGAAAACGACATCCTTTCCTCGGCGGCCAGACCCGTCGGCCGGGTGCGTCTGGGCATCCTGCCGTCGCTGGCACATCCTTTTGTGAGCACCTTGCTTCGGCGGCTGCATGAGCGTTACCCGCTGATCCAGCTGCAGGTGCGCGAAGGGCAGGGGGCGCAACTGGAAACCTGGCTCGACGACGGAGGCATTGACCTGGCTTTTCTGTTCCGCCATGGTTTGCCGGGCAACCGTGACGCCCTGGCGCTGGTGGAAACGCAGACCTACCTGGTGGGCGCGGTGGGCGATCCTTTGACCAGCCAGGCCACCGTGGAGTTTGCCCAGCTGCACGGCTTGCCGCTCGTGACCTTTTGCCGCCCCAGCGGCTGGCGCGATCTGCTGGAGCAGGTGTCGAGGGAGCGGGGGATTCGCCTGAACGTGGTGATGGAGGCGGACTCGCTCGCCTTGCAGATGGGCGTGGTGGAAGGCGGGGATGCCTACGCACTGCTGGGTTTCTACGCCATTTCAGAGGGGCTGGCGCAAGGGCGCATCCAGGCTGCGCGCGTGGAGTCCCCGCAACTGCCCCGCCATATCGCCATGGCACTGGCCAGGACAGGGCAGTTGACACCGGCCGTGCGGACGGTGATGGACGAGGCGCGCGATCTGGCCAAGGAGCTGGCCGGTCTTTTCAGCCAGTCGGGCCGCCCATGAAAAAACCGCCCCAGGTGGGGCGGTCAATGCACGGGTCGGCAGGCGTCCGCGTTCAGACGTAGTAGACGTTGCGGTAGCGGCGCAGCCAGGTGTTGGCGTACTCGATGTCCTGGTCGACGTTGGCGCTGCGGGCAGCGTCGGCGTCGTAAGCCGGGGCGTCTGCAGCGGCCTTTTCGGTAGCGGCTGCAGCAGCCTGGATTTCGTAACGGTCACGGGCGGCCTGCAGGTCGGCCATCACGCGGGCGTCGGACTGGGCCAGGGCCAGGTAACGGGCTTCGGCGCGGGCTTCGGCACGGCGGCGGGCCCAGGCGTCCAGGCCAGCCATCACACGCTGCGACATGCGGCGGGCCGTGCCTGCCAGCAACAGCGTGCCGGCAAACACCACGGCCCACATGGCCACCCAGGCGGCCATCAGATGGCCGTCGGCCCAGGTGGCGATCAGCTGGTCGGCCACCACGGCCAGGGCTGCGACGGCGGCAGCCAGCAGCAGGGCTGCCAGCGGGCGGGAAGATTCGGTGCGGCGCGCCTTGGGGGCGGCGGCGTTGGCGGCAGGGCGGTTCAGACCACCGGCGGGAAGGGATGCGATCGTGCTCATGGGTAACCTCCGTAAGTGTTGCGGTGCAACATCAATGGGGCGAATATTAGGGTAAACCCCAGATGTGTGCCAATTTATTTTTGTGATGACTTACATTCACATCCAGTATGAATGAGTTGAACTTCCGCACACTGGACCTCAACCTGCTGCGCGTTTTCGACGAGGTGATGGCCGAGCGCAACCTGACGCGCGCCGCGCACAATCTGGCGACCACGCAGCCTGCGGTGAGCAACGCCCTGAGGCGCCTGCGTGAACTGGTGGGCGACGACCTGGTGCGCCGGTCGGGGTATGGCGTGGAGCCCACACCGCTGGCGCTGACCCTGTGGCCCACGGTGCGCGATGCCTTGCGGCAGTTGCGGGAATCGCTGGCACCAGGGGGCTTCGACCCAGGGCACGCGCAGAACCACTTCGTGCTGGCCATGGCGGACGCCACGGCGGCCAAGATCATCCCCGGGCTGGTGGACATCCTTGACCGCGAGGCGCCGGGCGTGACGCTGCGCGTGCTGCCGCTGACCACCCGCGACCCGCGTGCCTTGCTGGACCACGGCGACGTGGATCTGGCCATTGGTCACTTCCCCGGGGTGCTGGCCGAACTCAGCGCCACGCATCTGCAGGAAAGCGCGCCCCGCTTCATGTCGCGGCGGCTTTACGACGGTGAGTACGTGGTGGTCATGCGCAAAGACCACCCGCTGGCGGCCAAACCCCTGACCCTGGACGAATACTGCGCGGCGCGCCACCTGCTGGTGAGCTTTTCCGGGCGCCCTTTCGGTTTTGTGGACGAGGCGCTCGCGGCAGCGTCGCGCCGCCGCCGCGTGGTGCTCACCGTGAACCAGTTCTTCACGGCGGGCCAGGTGGTGGCCACTTCCGATCTGCTCACCGTGCTGCCACGCCACTTCCTGGGCAGCACCGGGCGCGAGAGCGAACTGGTCTGCCGCCCCATTCCGCTGGATGTGCCCACCGTGCACGTGGACATGCTCTGGCACCGTCAACAGCAGGGGTTGAGCGCGCAGCAATGGCTGAGGGATGCGGTCTGGCGCGCGGGGCAGGACGTGCCGCAGGCGAATGGGGGGGCAGCGTGAGGATTCAGCTCCTGAGCGACCTGCACCTGGAGGCCAACCCAGGTTACGTGGCGGAGCCGGCGCCCGGCGCCGATCTGCTGGTGCTGGCGGGCGACATCGGGTCATACCAGTTGCGCCGGGACGGCACCTGCATGGAAGAGCCCGACTGGGCCCTGCAGCGCTTCTCGCCGCTGGCAGCCTACGCGGGCTGGCCGGTGCCCGTGGTGTTCGTGCCGGGCAACCACGAGTACGACGCGCTGGACTTTGACGAGACCCATGCCCGCTTGCGGGCCACCTGCGAACGCCTGGGGCTGATCTGGCTGGAGCGCGAGTCCATGGTTCTGGACGGCGTGCGCTTCATAGGCACCACCTTGTGGAGCGATTACGACGCCCTGGCCGATGCCGCGCCCAGGAAGGCAGTCAAGAACCAGGAGGCGCCCGACCCCCTGGCCCGGCGGCTGCGCCAACGCCACAAGGCGTTTCGCGCGGCCAACTTCTACCTGGAAAAAATGGCCACCCAACGCGCCGGTGCGCTGTTCGACGCGGAAGCCATGCGCATGGAGGCGCTGCGCTGCCAGAACTGGTTGCACGAGCAGCTGGTGCAGCGGCACGACGGCCCGACCGTGGTGGTGACGCACTTTGCGCCCAGTCTGCGAAGCGCCGACCCGCGCTACGGCCTCACGCCGGGCACGGCGGGTTTCTGCAATGCCCTGGATGCCTGGCTCGATCACGCCGACCTGTGGTTGCACGGGCACCTGCACTGCCCGCACGACTACCGCGCCGGGCGTTGCCGCGTGGTGGCCAATCCCATGGGGTACGCCGACAAGGGCGAGCAAGGGGGCTTCCTGCCCCAGGGCTGCGTGGACGTGCACTGGGAGCGGGCGTAAACTCCCCGGAGGAATACCCGGAAGGAGACCTCCATGCGCATACTCCTGGCTGTCGATGGCAGCAAGCACAGCAAGAAGATGCTGGCCTATCTGGCCAACCACCCCGAGTTGCTGGGCTCCGGCAACGATTTCACGGCGCTGACGGTGTCCGTGCCGTTGCCGCCGCGCGCCCGCCTGGCCATCGAAAAGGCGGTGCTTGATGGCTATTACGCCGAGGAAGCCGAGAAAGTCCTGGCGCCTGTGCTCAAGTTCCTCAAGCGCCAGGGGGTGGCCGCCCAGCGGGTCGCCAAGGTCGGCCGCCCGGGCGAGGTGATCGCCAAGGTCGCCGAGGTGGACAAGTTCGACCTGGTCGTGATGG
This sequence comes from Hydrogenophaga aquatica, assembly GCF_054780915.1. Taxonomy (NCBI): domain Bacteria; kingdom Pseudomonadati; phylum Pseudomonadota; class Betaproteobacteria; order Burkholderiales; family Comamonadaceae; genus Hydrogenophaga; species Hydrogenophaga aquatica. The sequence continues at coordinate 54,932 of NZ_BAAGVK010000010.1, forward strand.
GGTCACACGGGCACGGGGCCCTGGGCAGCCTGCTGATGGGCTCGGTCGCCACGCAGGTGCTGGCGCATTGCCGGACGCCGGTTCTGCTGGTGCGCTGACCGCCCCCGTCAACCCTGGGCGAGCGCGCGCGCGGCTGCGCCGCGCAGCGCCTGGCTCAGCGTGTCCAGCACGTCGGACGCCAGATTCCAGCAGTGCCAATAGAGCTTGACCTGCTGGGTGTGGCGCTTCGCCACGTTGACCAGTTCCCCGCGCTTGAGCAGGTCCTGCACCAGCAGTTCAGGCACCACGGCCACGCCCCAGCCCGCCAGCGCAGCCCGCACCTGCCCTTCCGATGAAGGCACATACAGCTGCTTGAGCATGACCTGTGGCAGACCGAACGCACCGGCCACGAAGTCCCGCTGCAGGTCGTCCTTGCGGTTGAAGGCGATGAACGGCACCTTGTGGAAGTTGTGCCGGGTCAACGATCCGCTCAGGGAATGGTCAGCGTACTCGGGCTGTGCCACCGCCACGTAGCGCATGGCACCCAGGGGTTCCATCTTGCAGCCGCGCAGGGCCTGGCCCAGCGAAGTGACGCAGCCCAGCACCTGGCCTTCGCGCAGCCATTCGTGCGTGAAGTCCTGGTCGTCGTGGATGATTTCCACGGGCAACCCGCTGTGCGCCAGTGGTGTGAGCGCAGGCAGCGCCCAGGTGGCGATGCTGTCGGCGTTGATGGCGATGGAGATGCGGTCCTCGTCGCGTTGGCCGTGGGTGGAGTTGGGCGCCAGCTCGCGCAGGTCGCGCTCCAGGTCGGCGCGCAGCAGCCGCATCATCTTGGCGTGCTTGAGCATCAGCTGTCCGGCGGCTGTGGCCTTCAGGGGCCGGCTTCGCACGATCAGCACCGTCCCCACCTGCGCCTCCAGTGAGCGCAGGCGCTGCGACACGGCGGACTGGGTGATCGAAAGGCGTTGGGCGGCGCGCTCGAAGCCGCCTTCCTCAATGATCGCGGCCAGGCATTCCAAGGCGTCGGGGTCGAATGTGCTCATGTTGTCTCCATCAGTTATTCTGATGATATCCGTTTTGGTTTAATTTCACTTCATTTTGTGCGCAGCCTTTTGCATACTCGGCGACAGTTTTCTGTTCATCCAAAGGGGCACAGCATGAGAGTCGCGGTTCTGGGCGCAGGCATCATCGGTACGAGCACGGCATGGCACCTGCTGCAGCGCGGGCACGAGGTCACCCTGATCGACCGCCAGCCCGACGCGGCGCTGGAGACCAGCTTTGGCAACGCGGCGCAGATCTCGGTGAGTTACTGCGAGCCCTGGGCCAACCGCGAGGCGCCGCTGAAGGCGCTGAAGTGGATGTTCGACAAGCAGGCGCCGCTGCTGTTCCGCCCGCAGCTGGACTGGGCCCAGTGGAGCTGGGGCCTGAAGTTCCTGGCCCAGTGCAACGACGCTGCCTTCGAGCGCAACGTGGCGCAACTGGTGGCATTGGGTGCCTACAGCCACGAGGCCCTCAAGGCCATGGTGGCGCAGACAGGCATCGAATACCAGCGCATGCAGCGGGGCATTGCTCACTTCTATTCCGACCAGAAGTCCTTTGACGGCGCAGCCGAGGCCGCGGAGGTGATGCGCCGTCACGGCGTGCAGCGCCGCGTGGTGAGCCGGGAGGAACTGCTGCGCATCGAGCCTGCGCTGGCGGGTTATGGCCAAAGCATCGTTGGCGGCACCTACACCAGCACCGACGAGCACGGCGACGCGCGGGTCTTCACGCAGAAGCTCGCGGCGCTGTGCGGCGAGGCGGGTGCGCGCCTGTGGTTCAACCACGACATTGAGCGCATCGAGGTGGCGGGCGGTGAGACCCGCGCCGTGCAGGTGCGTGACCGCCACAGCGGTCAGGTCAAGACGGTGCAGGCAGACGCCTACGTGGTGGCCTGCGGCTCTTACACCACGCCGCTGCTCAAGACCGTGGGCGTGAACGTGCCCATCTACCCGGGCAAGGGCTACAGCGCCACGCTGCCGCTGCTGCGGCCCGAACTGGCGCCCACGGTGAGCATGATCGACGACCAGCGCAAGATTGCCCTGTCGCGCCTGGGTGACAAGCTGCGTGTGGCTGGCACCATCGAGCTGGGCGGTTTTGACTTGGCATTGGACACGCCGGTGGCGCGTGCGCGTTGCGAGCTGCTGGTCAAGCGCATCGAGCAGGTCTTCCCGGGGGTGATGGACACGCGCCTGCCCGAAGAGGGGGGCAATCCGGAGTTCTGGTGCGGCCTGCGCCCGGCAACGCCGACGAACATCCCGATGATTGGCCGCACGCCCGTGGGCAAGCTGTGGATCAACGCGGGCCACGGCACGTTGGGCTGGACGCATGGCGCGGGTTCGGGCCTGGCCATGGCAGAGCTGATCCACGGGGAGCGCCCGGCCATGAACTTCCGCTTCTGCGGGGAAGCAGCGCTGCCTGGGCGGCGGGCTGCGGCACCGGTGGGGGCGCTGGCCTGAGGGGGCACTTCGCCGAGAGGCTCTGGGGGCCAAGCCTGCCGCCGCGAGAGACGCTCGCCCGCGTAAACGGCTCCCAAACACAGAAATAGGCCCGCAACAGCACCCTCGGCAGCTTTGGCCGACAATCGTGGGCCTATGCCGTCCCCCAAACACTCTGCCGAGTCGCCTGCCGAAGACTACTACCCCGCGCCCGAAGCGCCCAACGCCCAGAGCTTGCGCGCTGCGCTGGGGCGTTTCGCCACGGGGGTAACGATTGTCACGGCCAAGGCTGGCAACGGCCGTCTGGTCGGTTTGACGGCCAACTCTTTCAATTCCGTCTCCCTCAACCCGCCGCTGGTGTTGTGGAGCCTGTCGCGCACGGCAGCGTCCATGGCCACCTTTGCCGAGGGCTCGCACTACGCCATCAACGTGCTCGGCGCGCACCAGCGCGAGCTGGCCGAGCGTTTTGCCACCAAGGGTGTGGACCGCTGGCAGGGCGTGCGCTACCAGGAGGGCGCAAGCGGTGCCCCGCTGCTGGAAGGCACCGTGGCGGTGTTCGAATGCTTCAACCGCAGCCGCTATGACGAGGGCGACCACGTCATCTTCGTGGGGGAGGTGGAGCGCTGCGCGCACCGCACGCACGTGCCGCCGCTGCTCTACCACGGCGGGCGTTTCTACACCGAGCACCCGCTGTGAGCCAGGCCCTGACCGCGCCCGCCCGCAAATCCCATCTCGACGGACTTGCCATCACCTTGCTGGTGGTGTGTTGCGCCTTCTGGGGTTTTCAGCAGATCCTCATCAAGTCGACAGTGGGGGAAGTGCCGCCACTGTGGCAGGCGACGCTGCGCTTCTGGGGCGCCACGGTGTTGCTGTGGCTGTGGTGCCGGCGGCGTGGCGTGGCCTTGTTTGCGCGGGACGGCACCCTTTGGCCTGGCCTGCTGGCCGGGTTGCTGTTTGCGGGCGAATTCACGGGTATCTACCTGGGCCTGATGCACACCACCGCGTCTCGGCTCACGGTGTTCCTCTATACCTCGCCCTTCGTGGTGGCGCTGCTGTTGCCGCGTTTCGTGCCCAGCGAAAAGCTGCGCACCGTGCAATGGATTGGACTGTGCCTGGCGTTCGCGTCGGTGGCCGTGGCGTTCAGCGAGGGGCTGAGCAACGGCAAGCCCTCGCAGTTGCTGGGTGACGCCATCGCCTTGGCTGCAGGCACCTTGTGGGGCCTGACGACCCTGACCATCCGCACCACGCGCCTGGCCACGGCCAGTGCGGAAAAAACGCTCTTCTACCAGGTGGCCGTGACGGCGGCGGTGGCGCCGCTGTTTTCGCTGGCGCTGGGTGAGCCCTGGGGTCTGAGCTATTCCGGGCACGCCTGGGGGTCGATCTTCCTGCAGACGGTGGTGGGCGCTTTTGCCAGCTACCTCACCTGGATGTGGATGCTGCGCCACTACCCGGCCACGCAGATGTCGTCCTTCGTGTTCCTGACGCCGGTGTTCGCCCTGCTGTTCGGCGTGGGGCTGCTGGGTGAGCCGCTGACGCTGAAACTGGTGCTGGCGCTGGTGGGCGTGGCGGTGGGCATCCTGCTGGTGAGCCGCCGCCAGTTGCGTTCCTGAAGCGTCAGGCCAGGTCCACGGCCTCGAAGGCGGGGTGGAGCTCGTCCACCCAATGGTCGACCTCGGTGGTGCCAATCTGCAGGTGCCGCAGGCATGGCTCGCCGTGCAGGCGCCAGTCGGCGGGTTCCGCCACGCCTTCGTGCTGCTGCACCAGGTATTCCGCGATCAACCCCATCGCCACCAGGTGGCGAATGGCGTCGGGAAAGCGCGCGTCTTGCAGGGCCGAGAAGTCGTGGTGCAGGCGGATGGCCACCGCCACCTCGGCAGGCAGGTGCCAAGTGCGTGCCACGATGGCACCCACCACGGCATGGTCTGTGCGGTGGTTGGCGTTCTCGGTCTGGGTGAAGGTGCGGTCCTTGCGGGCCAGCGCCTCGGTGATGGTGCTGCCGTAGCCCTTGACGCCGCGCAGCATCACCGGCATGCCCACGTGGCAGAACAGCCCGAAACTGTAGGCCAGCCCGGGGTTCATGCCATAGAGCTGGTGCCCGATGTGATCGCAGGCGATGGCCCGGCGGGTGGAGCTTTCCCAGAAATGCCCCAGCAGCGGTGACTGCACCTGCAGGGCGTGCCGGTTAAGGAAGCCGGTGAGCAGCTGCACGGCGGGGCGCAAGCCCAGGACGGTAAGGGCCTGACCTACGGTGTGCACGGGCTGGGCCAGGGCGTAGAGCGGGCTGTTGGCCTGGCGTATCAGGGCGGCGGCCATGGCCACGTCAGCACTGGCAATGCGGTCCAGTTCGGTGACGTCCGGTTCGCCGTGCGCGGTGGCTTCCTGCAACTGGCGCAGCAGCTCGGGGCAGGGCGGGATGATGATGTCGCGCACCGGGCCGGTCTTGCGGGCGCGGTCGAGTTCGTCCTGGATGTGTTGGGTCACGGCTTGCGGCAAAATCGAGAAAAAAGATAAAAACAGGCATCCGAGAACACCTCTAGTGCACACATTGTGCACGTTTTCATGAGGACGGGGCGTGAAATCGAGGTGCTCACCTTGCACCACCTGGGCGCGCAGCGCACCTTTTGCGTACTTTTTGAGTCATTTTTGTATTCAATCCTGTGAAAAGTTTGCGTACAAACTTGGCACGGGGATTGCATGAGGGCGTGCATGAGCCACGCCACCTCCTCTCCGCCGCTGGAACTGATCGCACTGACGAAGCGCTACGCCAACGGTGCCACCGCCGTTGACCGTATTGATTTGCGGATACCGGCAGGCAGTTATTGCTGCCTGCTGGGCCCTTCCGGGTGTGGCAAAAGCTCCACACTGCGCATGATCGCCGGGCACGAGGTGGTGACGGAAGGTGACATCCTGCTGGGCGGGCGCAACATCACCGACTTGCCTGCCGCCGAACGCGGAACGGCCATGATGTTCCAGAGCTACGCGCTCTTTCCGCACCTGAGCGCGCTGGACAACGTGGCCTTCAGCCTGAAGATGCGCGGCATGGGCGCGGCCGAGCGCCGGGCGCAGGCACAGGCCCTGCTGGAGCGCGTGGCCATGGGGCACCTGGCCCAGCGCAAGCCGGGCGAACTGTCGGGCGGGCAGCAGCAGCGCGTGGCGTTGGCGCGCGCGCTCATCATGCGGCCGCAGGTGCTGTTGCTGGACGAACCCCTGTCCGCACTCGACCCCTTCCTGCGCGTGCAGATGCGCGCCGAATTGCGCAGCTGGCAGCGAGAACTGGGGCTCACCTTCATCCACGTGACCCACTCGCAGGAAGAGGCCATGGCCCTGGCCGACCAGATGGTGGTGATGAACCATGGCCGCATCGAACAGGCGGCCAGCCCGCGCGAGGTGTTCAACCAGCCAGCCACCGAATTTGTGGCCAGCTTCATGGGCGGGCATAACGTGTTCGACAGCCCGGACGGGCGCGTGGCCGTGCGTGCCGACCGCCTGGCGGTGCACCTGGATCAGGCCGAAGCGCAGTGGGGGCCGCACGCCCATGGGCAGGTGCGCGACATCGAATACCAAGGCACCTACGTGCTGCTGGGCGTGGAGCCCGCGCAGGGCGGCCGCAGCATCCAGGTCAGCTTGTCCGAGGCTGATTTCCAGCGCGTGCCAGTGGCCGTGGGGCAGCCGGTGTGGCTGTCGTGGCAAGCCGAACAGGCCCACCCGCTCAAGCCCGCGCAGCCTTGATTCCTTTCCTTCAACCGCTGCCTGACGGTCTCAGGTCTTTCATCCCACAAGGAGTGCACGTCCATGTCGAACACCGTTGACAACACCAGCGCCGAACCTCAGCGCCGCCAACTGCTCAAGGGCGCGGCGGCCATCCTGGCCACCGGCATGTTCCCGGCCATCCACGCGCAAGAGAAGGTGACGCTGCGCTACCTGGGCACCGCGGTCAACCAGGACAAGGCCATTGCCGAGAAGTTCGAGGCCGACACCGGTATCAAGATCCAGTACGTGGCCGTGACCACCGACGAAGTCACCAAGCGCGCCATCACCGCGCCCAACAGTTTCGACCTGATCGACACCGAGTACTTCTCGCTCAAGAAGATCATTCCCACCGGCAACCTGCAGGGCATCGATACCAAGCGCATCAAGAACGCCGACAAGATCACCACGCTCTTCACCAAGGGTGAAGTGGGCGGCAAGAAGGTGGGCGACCAGGGCACGGCACCCAAGAAGGTGATGTACCTGGACAAGCCCGGCAGCAAGGCGTTTTCTGCCGCGCCCACGCAGTTCATGACGCTGATCCCCACCGTTTACAACGCCGACACGCTGGGTATCCGCCCCGACCTCATCAAGCGCCCCATCAGCTCGTGGGCCGAACTGCTCAACCCCGAGTTCAAGGGCAAGGCCGCCATCCTCAACATCCCGTCCATCGGCATCATGGACGCGGCCATGGTGGTGGAGGCCATGGGCCTGTACAAGTACCCCGACAAGGGCAACATGACCAAGGCCGAGATCGACCTGACGATCAAGACGCTGATCGAGGCGAAGAAGTCGGGCCAGTTCCGCGCGCTGTGGAAGGACTTCAACGAAAGCGTGAACCTGATGGCATCGGGCGAGGTGGTGATCCAGTCGATGTGGAGCCCGGCGGTGACGGCGGTGCGCACCAAGGGCCTGGACTGCGTGTTCCAGCCGTTGAAAGAGGGCTACCGCGCCTGGGCGGCGGGCTTCGGCATTCCGAAGACGCTGTCGGGCAAGAAGGCCGATGCGGCCTACGAGTTCATCAACTGGTTCCTGGACGGCTGGGCCGGTGCCTACCTGAACCGCCAGGGCTACTACAGCGCCGTGCTGGACACCGCCAAGGCCAAGATGGAGCCCTACGAGTGGGCCTACTGGATGGAGGGCAAGGCAGCCACCAAGGACATCAAGAGCCCCAACGGCGACCTGTTGGCCAAGGCGGGCAGCGTGCGCGACGGCGGCAGCTATGAGCAGCGCATGGGCGGCATTGCCTGCTGGAACGCGATCATGGACGAGAACGAGTACATGGTTCGCAAGTGGAACGAGTTCGTGGCGGCGTGATGGACACCCCCTGCGCCGCTTCGCGTCTTCCCCCTGAAGGGGGACGCTCCCAGTGGCCCGGCAAAGCCGGTTCCACGGGAGCCCTGGGTGGACGCCGATCTGGCCGGGGGGTGCACCCCTGGTGGCAGGCGCTGCCGTTTTCGGCGGTGTTCGTGGTGTTTTTCCTCGTGCCCCTGGGGCTGGTCGTCATGGTCAGCTTCTGGGACTTCAACGAATACGAGTTGCTGCCAGCGTTCACCTGGCGCAACTACGTGTCGATGTGGGAGGGGTGCGGCCGCCTGACGGACCACGGCGATTTCTGCGTCACGCTGTCCACCTACCTGTCAACGCTGAAGTTCACGCTGCTGGCCTGGGGGCTGACGCTGGTGCTGGGTTTTGCGCTGGCGTATTTCCTGGCATTCCACGTGCGCAGCGCGGGGATGCAGACGCTGCTGTTTGTGCTGTGCACGGTGCCGTTCTGGACGTCCAACGTCATCCGCATGATTTCGTGGGTGCCGCTGCTGGGGCGCAATGGGTTGGTGAACCAGGCGCTGCAGGGCGCGCACCTGACCGAGGCGCCGCTGGACTGGCTGCTGTTCTCGGACTTTTCGGTGCTGCTGGCCTACGTGCACCTGTACACCATGTTCATGATCGTGCCCATCTTCAACTCGATGATGCGCATCGACCGTTCGTTGCTTGAAGCCGCCAGGGACGCGGGTGCCAGTGCCTGGCAGACGCTGTGGAACGTGGTGGTGCCGCTGTCGCGCACGGGCATTCTCATCGGCTCCATCTTCATCGTCACCATCGTGATGGGGGACTTTGTGACGGTGGGCGTGATGGGCGGACAGCAGATTGCGTCCATCGGCAAGATGATTCAGGTGCAGACCTCGTACCTGCAGTTTCCGCTGGCGGCGGCGAATGCGGTGGTGCTGTTGCTGACGGTGCTGATGATCATCTGGGGCCTGACCCGGGTGGTCGATATTCGCAAGGAGCTGTGAGGGTGCTGTCTTGCTGTCACGCTGTGTGGGCGGGCTGCGGCATGCCTGGCCCTGCGGGGGCTCATCCAGGGTGGTCGGCTTTGCCGACTGCGCTGTGTCTGACGGCCTGGGGCTGGCGCGGCGGAACTCACTGCGCGTTTCTGGCGAAACGCTCCGCTCGAACAGCCGCCGCGAGTCAGTTACGAAGCGCGCTACGCGCGCCCAGCCCCAGACCGCCAGACACAGCCACCCCGGAAAATCGCCCTCACAGGGCCAGGCCTACCGCAGCAGCCAACACTGTTGATGCACAACCAGTGGTGTGCCTGTACTTCGTCGGCCAAGACGGGCCAGCCCAGGCTTTGGCGCGCCGTTGCGAGGTGCCGAGAAGCGCAGATGCCGTGGCCAGCGCGCGCAGCGCGCTTCGTCCTCATATTTGCGGCGGCTGTTTGAACGGAGCTCACAAAGTGAGCGCAGTGAGTTCCGCCGCGTGGCCACGGCGTCGAGCATCGCAGGGAAGCCCCTGCTTTGCAGGGGCCGCCTCGCGTCAAGCGCCGGGGCCTGGGCTGGCCCGTCTTGGCTCGCCAACCAACTGCAAGCACCCTGACAACAATCGAAGTGGAATGGATAACTGACATGTCCAGAGTTCGCGAACCCCGCGCCCCCGGCTTCTGGCCGCTGGCCATCCTGTTCGGCCTGTTCGTGCTGTTCCTGTACGGGCCCATGCTCACCATCTTCGTGCTGAGCTTCCAGGGCCCCGAAGGCGGGCTCACCTTCCCCATGCGCGGCACCTCGCTGCACTGGTACCGCCAACTCGCCGAAGGGCTGGGCGTGGTGGATATTGGTGCAGCTTTCAAACGCTCGCTGGCGCTGGGTGGCACGGTCATGGTGCTCACGGTGGTGCTGTCTCTGCTGGCGGCGCTGGCCTTTCGCAAGCGGCTGCGTGGCGGCAACGCGGTGTTCTACGTCACCGTGGCCAGTCTGATCATGCCGTCCATCGTGGTGTCGCTCGGTATCGGTCTGCAGTTCCGCCTCATCGACACGGCCCTGCGCAGCGTGTTCGAGCACTGGGAAATGACCGCCTGGCTGGAAGAGTTCAACACCAGCCTGGGCCTGTTCAGCTCCGCTCTGGGCGCACACCTCACCTGGACGCTGCCATTCGGCCTGCTCATCATGTTCGCCGTGTTCAACCGCTTCAACCCGGCTTACGAGGAAGCTGCGCGCGACCTGGGCGCCACGCCATGGCAGACCTTCTGGCATGTGGTGATGCCGCTGATCGCGCCTTCGGCCATTGGTGTGGGCATGTTCGGCTTCACCCTGAGCTGGGACGAGATCGCGCGCACCTCGCAGGCCATCGGCGACGTCAACACCCTGCCGCTGGAGCTGCAGGGCCTGACCACCACGGTCACCACGCCCGCCATCTACGCGCTGGGCACGTTGACCACGGTGGTGTCCTTCGCCGTCATGGGATTGGCGATACTCGCCACATGGGCACTCAGAAAACGTCAAAGAAGCCAGGCTTGAGCATGGAGACAGAAACCCCCACAGCTGCCGCGACAGACGCGCAGATGTACGAACGCATCGTCTCGGCGGTGCTGGATCACCGCTTGCTGCCCGGCACCAAGCTGGTGGAAGACCGGCTGGCAGAGGCCTTTGGCGTGTCGCGCACACGCATCCGGCCCGTGCTGGTGCGGCTGGCCAACGAGAGCCTGGTCACCATGATCCCCAACCGGGGTGCCTTCATCGCGCAGCCCACGCCGCAGGAGGCGCAGGAAGTGTTCGAGGCGCGGCGCCTGATCGAACCCACGTTGGTGGAGCGCTTCCTGGAGCGTGCCAGCGACGCGGACATCGCCAGCCTGCGCGAGCTGATCGACGCCGAGGAAGCCGCGCGCGCCGAGGGCGAGCAGCAGCGTGCCATCCGCCTGTCGGGCGAGTTCCACCTGCGCATTGCCGAGGTGTCGGGCCATGCCACGCTGGGGCGCATCCTGCGCGAACTGGTGTCGCGCACCTCGCTCATCCTCATGACCTATGGCCCGGCGGGCAATGTGCAGCGCCAGCACGCTGCCACCTGCGGCTGCGACGAGCACCGCGCGCTCATCCAGGCCATGCGCCTGCGCGCCACGCCTGAGGCCACGCGGCTGATGCGGGAACACCTGTTGCGCATCGAAGCCGGGCTGGTGTTCCCCGACAGCGCGCCTGGCACGGGCGACCTGGCTGACATCCTGCGCCTGTGAACACAGCATGACGCGACGCCTCCTCATCATCAACCCCAACACCTCGGCGGACATCACCGGCGCGGTGGCCAGCCTGGTGGCACAGGCCAGCCCGCCAGACGTGGCCGTGCAGGCGGTGACCGCGCGCTTCGGCGCCCCCTACATTGCCAGCGAGGCCAGCTACGCCGTGGCCGCGCACGCCACATTGGATGCCTGGCGCCACGCCACGCAAGGGCAGGCTGGCGGGGCGGTTGGCGGGCCGGACGGCATCGTCATTGGCTGCTTTGGCGACCCGGGGCTGCATGCCCTGCGTGAACTGGCGGCCTGCCCGGTGACCAGCCTGGCCGAAGCGGCGCTGGCCGAGGCCGCACGCCATGGCCGTTGCGCCATTGTTACCGGCGGGCATGCCTGGAAGCCCATGCTGCAACGTCTGTTGCCCGCGTTGGCCTGGGGTGAACAGGTGCAGGACATTGAAACCGTGGAGCTCAGCGGCGCGCAACTGCGTGCCGACCCTGTTGCCGCGCAGGATCTGCTGGTGGCGGCCTGTCACCGGGTGCTGGCGCGCCAGCCATTGGAGGCCATCATCATCGGCGGGGCCGGGCTGGCGGGCATGGCGGCGGCCATGCAGGCGCGCGTGCCCGTGCCACTGATCGACAGCGTGGCCGCAGCAGCCAACTGGGTCTGGCAGGCCGAGCCGTCGGCAGGCCAGGGCTGCCCGGCCTGGCTGGAGGGCGCCGCAGCCTGATTCAGCCGTTGGGGCTGCCCGCGTGCCGCTGCTGGTGTGCGTTGGCAAAGGCCACGTACCACGCCAGGCAGCCGGGGTTGGCCATGGCGTCGCGGTTGACCACCTTGTTCAGCGGCTGGCCCAGCAGCAGTTTCTTGATCGGCAGCTCCTGCTTCTTGCCGCTCAGGGTGCGCGGTATTTCGGCGACTTGCACGATCTCGTCGGGCACGAAGCGCGGCGACAGCGTGCTGCGGATGGCCCCAGCGATACGTTCGCGCAAGGTGTCGTCCAGCGTCACACCCGGGCGGAGCACCACGAACAAAGGCATGTAGCTTTCGCGGCCCAGGTACTCCAGGTCGACCACCATGGCGTCCAGCACCTCGGGCAGGGCTTCCACGGCGGCGTAGATTTCGCTGGTGCCCATGCGCAGGCCGTGGCGGTTGATGGTGGCGTCGGACCGGCCGTAGATGACGCAGCCGCCGTCCGCGCCCACCTTCAGCCAGTCGCCATGGCGCCAGACGCCGGGGTACATGTCGAAGTAGCTGGAAAGGTAGCGCTGCTTGCCTTCGTCGTTCCAGAAGTACAGCGGCATGGACGGGATGGGCTGCGTGCACACCAGTTCGCCCACCTCGCCGACGAGGGGGCGGCCATCTTCGCTCCAGGCCTCCACGGCGCAGCCCAGCTGGCGGCATTGCATTTGGCCCGGCACCTCAGGCAGTTCGCGGTTGCCACCGATGAAAGCCCCGCAGAAGTCGGTGCCGCCCGAGATGTTGCACCACCAGACAGAGCCCCCACGCTCCTCCGCTGCGCGGGTCGCTGCCCCCCGAGGGGGCTGATTCGCCTTGGGGCGGCCCTGCGGCGAATCGACCTCGTTCCCACCTGTTGACTCCAAACTGGCGAACTGCGCGCTGCCCCAGCGTTGCACGTCCTCGGCCAGGGGGGAGCCGGTGGTCCCCAGCGCGCGGATGCGGTGCAGGTCAAACCCATCAGCCCGCAGAGCCTGCAGGTCCACGCCCGCCTTCATGCAGTTGGTGTAATAGGCCGCGCCAGCGCCAAAGAAGGTGACCTTGTGCCGCGCGGCAAAGCGCCACAGCACGTTCCAGTCGGGCTGTTCCTTGCTGCCGCCGGGGTTGCCGTCGTACAGCACGATGGTGGCGCCCGCAGCCAGGCCGGTCACCTGGGCGTTCCACATCACCCAGCCCGTGGAGCTGTACCAGTGGAAGCGTTCGCCCAAGCTGTTGGCAGCAAAGCTGGGCCCCACGTCGTTGTGAAGCACCATGGCCGACAGCAAGGTGAGCAGGATGCCGCCGTGCCCATGCACGATGGGCTTGGGCAGGCCAGTGGTGCCGCTGGAGTAGACCACCCACAGCGGGTGTTCGAACGGCACCCACTCGGGCTCGAAGGCGGCGGTGGCAGCGTTGTCGCGGTCGGTCAGGGTGTCGAAGTCGGCGGCGCCGGGCACGCGTTCGGCGGCGTAGGGGGTGCGCAAGGTCACCACGTGCTGCAGGCTGGGCAGGCCGTCGCGCAGTTCGGCCACGGTCGCCGAGCGGTCCATCGGGCGCCCGCCGTAGTGCACGCCGTCGGCGGCGATCAGCACCTTGGGTTCGATCTGGCTGAAACGGTCCAGCACGGCGGCGGTGCCCATGTCGGGCGCGCACACGCTCCAGACGGCGCCAATGCTGGCGCAAGCCAGGAAGGCGACCGCCGTCTCGGGCACGTTGGGCAGGTAGGCGGCCACGCGGTCGCCGCGCTGCACGCCCATGTCCTTCAACGCCAATGCCAGGGACGCCACCTGGCGGCGCAGGTCGGGCCACTGCAGCATGCGCACCCGGCCGCGTTCGTCCTCGCTGATGATGGCGGGTTGCCCGGCAGCGTGCGCCGCGTCACAGTGCCGCAGCACCTGCCGGGTGTAGTTCACCTGCGCGCCGGGGAACCAGTGGAACTCGGGCATGGGGCCACCCGTCAGCACGGCGCTGTGCGGCGTGGGCGACTGAAGCTCAAAGTAGTCCCAGATGCTCTGCCAGAAGGCGCTCAGGTCGGTGGTGGACCAGCGCCACAGGGCGTCGTAGCTGTCGAACGTCAGCCCCCGCTGCTCGCGCAGCCAGTTCTGGTACAGGCGCATCTGGGGCACGTAGGGCGGCGCGGGGGTGGCGCTGGCGGTTTGCATCTTTGGGTCTCCTCAGCGGGGAGCATAGGGCAACGGTCAATACTGTTTCTATCGCCTGGGTGTCAGGGGCGCAATACCCTGGCTTGCATGCCCTTGTTTTGTGCAGGCAGAATCTCGCCACTTTCCAAACTTCGAGGAGTGAGATTCACCATGTTCCAATGGACAGAAAAATCCGACGCGGCCCTGCAGGCGGGCGGCGTCATCGGCCCCGATGAGCGTCTGCCCTGGCCGCAGACCACCGTCATGGGTGTGCAGCACCTCATCGCCATGTTCGGCGCCACGGTGCTCGCGCCCATCCTCATGGGCTTTGACCCCAACGTCGCCATCCTCATGAGCGGCATCGGCACGCTCATCTTCTTCGTCATGACCGGCGGCAAGGTGCCCAGCTACCTGGGTTCCAGCTTCGCCTTCATCGGCGTGGTGATCGCGGCCAGCGGCTACGCGGGGCAGGGGCCCAACGCCAACATCGGCGTGGCGCTGGGCGGCATCATCGCCTGCGGTTTGCTGTACTTTGTCATCGGCGCCATCGTGCAGGCGGTGGGCACGGGCTGGATCGAGCGCTTCATGCCCCCGGTGGTCACCGGATCGGTGGTGGCGGTCATCGGCCTGAACCTGGCGGGTATCCCCATCAAGAACATGGCGCCCACGGGTTTTGACGCGTGGATGCAGGGCGTCACCTTCGTGTGCGTGGCGCTGGTGGCGGTGTTCACCAGCGGCATGGTGCAGCGCCTGCTCATCCTCATGGGTCTCATCATTGCCAGCGTCATCTACGCGGTGCTCACCAACGGCATGGGTCTGGGCAAACCCATGGACCTGAGCGGCATTGCCAACGCGGCGTGGATCGGCCTGCCCAACTTCAGCGCGCCGGTGTTCAGTGCCAACGCCATGCTACTGATCGCGCCCGTGGCCATCATCTTGGTGGCCGAGAACCTGGGCCACATCAAGGCCGTGACCGCCATGACCGGCAAGAACCTGGACCAGTACATGGGCCGTGCCTTCATGGGCGACGGCGTGGCCACCATGGTCGCGGGCAGTGCCGGGGGCACGGGCGTCACCACCTACGCCGAAAACATCGGCGTCATGGCCGCCACCAAGATCTACTCCACCGCCATCTTCGTGGTGGCGGGCACCATGGCCATCGTGCTGGGTTTCAGCCCCAAGTTCGGTGCCGTCATCCAGGCCATTCCGCTGGCCGTCATGGGTGGCGTGTCCATCGTGGTGTTCGGGCTCATCGCCATCGCGGGTGCCAAGATCTGGGTGGACAACCGCGTGGACTTCTCCAACAACAAGAACCTGCTGGTGGCCGCCATCACCCTGGTGTTGGGCACCGGCGACTACACCCTCAAGTTCGGTGAATTCGCGCTGGGCGGCATCGGGACGGCCACTTTCGGGGCCATCCTCCTGCACGCGCTGCTTAACCGCAAGAGCTGACCAGTCGCGCGCCACACCAAGGCCTGCTCGCCCGCCGGGGCGGCAGGCCTTTTTTCTGTGCGCAGGCTTCGTCAGGGTAAACCCGCTGGGCCGCAGTAACCGGCTATTACCCCTTGTGCCACCTGCCCGCCAACAATCAAGGCCTGATCCACGCTATCCAAGGAGACTCCGATGGGCAAGAGGCTGTTGATGATTTGCGGCGACTACTGCGAAGACTACGAAACCATGGTGCCCTTCCAGGCACTGCAGGCCGTTGGTCACACGGTGCACGCGGTGGCTCCCGACAAGAAAGCCGGCGACTGGATCCATACGGCCATCCACGACTTCGAGGGCGCCCAGACCTACAGCGAGAAGCCCGGCCACCGCTTCACGCTCAACGCCAACTTTGCCGACGTGAAGCCCGAGAGCTACGACGGCTTGGTGATCCCCGGCGGGCGTGGCCCCGAGTACCTGCGCATGCACGCCAGCGTGGTGGCCATGGTCAAACACTTCACCGGCAGCGGCAAACCAGTGGCGGCCATCTGCCACGGCGCCCAGCTGCTGGCTGCCACAGGCGACATCAAAGGCCGCACCATCTCGGCTTATCCGGCCTGCCAGGTGGAGGTGGAGCTTGCGGGCGCCACATACGCGCCCATCGCGGTGGACCAGGCGGTCACCGACGGGCCTTTCGTCACCGCGCCAGCGTGGCCAGCACACCCTGCGTGGATTGCGCAGTTCCTGGAGGTGCTGGGCACCCGTATCAGCCACTGATGCCAAAAACCGCCCGGGCGGCGCACAATGCGCGCTGGATCACCGCGCAGGAGTGTCGTCATGTGTGAAATCTTCATCAGTGCCGATCCCGACAGCTACGCCAGCCGTACCCGCTCGGTGCGGTTGCATGGCGTGGTCACCAGCATCCGGCTGGAGAACCTCTACTGGGATGTGCTGGCCGAAATCGGCGAGCGCGACGGCATGACCGTGGTTCAGCTGATCGAGAAGCTCTATGACGAACTGGTTGCTGCACGTGGTGAAGTGGGCAACTTCGCGTCCTTCCTGCGGGTGAGCGCCCTGCGGTACATGGCCTTGCAGGCACATGACCGCATCCCCATGGACAAGGCCGTGCCCATCCGCTCGCTCGACGCCCGCGCTGTCCTGCAGGCGCTGCCGTCACATTGGGCACTGACCCCTTCGGGGGCCCGGCACCACGGAGATGCCGGACCACCCGCCGATCAGTCGATCTTCACGTACTCGTAGTCCACCGGCTGCTGGTTGATGCCCATGCGTGGCGGGGCGATCCAGCTGGCGTATTCGCCGGGCTGGTGGCAGGGCTGCATCAGCGAGTTGATGAAGGCCATGTCGGCGTCGTTGGGCAGCCATTCGCCCTGGCCAGCTTGCCACTCGGCTTCGGTGAGCAGGCGGCCGTCGGGGCTGATGCGGTGGCCCGCGAACTCGCCGATGCGGCGGTTGAAGCCCTTGTGCGGCTGGGTGATGCGGAAGTCGATGCCCGCCTTCTCGATCACCTTGTTCCAACGGTCGATGCCGCCCTGGCAGTCGGCGATGTAGTCGTCCAACAGGCGGCTGTTGATGGCGCGCAGCGCAGGCACGTCTTCCTTCACCAGCTTGCCATCCACCACGCGCTCCACGGCGTAGGTGTCGTTCTGCAGTTCGTGGTCGTCCTTCAGGTTGGCTTCGTTGAAGCGGCCCTTCAACCCGGCGCTGAAGGCGTCGGCGGCGTTGGACGAAATCTCGGAGCCGAACAGGTCGCGCGTCACGCTCATGTGGAAGTTGGCCTTGCGCTGCAGCAGCGGCAGGTCCACCACGCCCAGCTTGCGGATGGCTTCCACGTCGTACGGGTCTTTGATGCCTGCCTTGACCATGGCGTTGCAGGTGGCCTCGATGGTGCGGCCCACGCCGGTTTCGCCCACGAACAGGTGGTGCGCCTCTTCCGTCAGCATGAAGCGGCAGCTGCGGCTCAGCGGGTCGAAGCCGCTTTCGGCCAGCGCGGCCAGCTGCATCTTGCCGTCGCGGTCGGTGAAGTAGGTGAACATGAAGAAGCTCAGCCAGTCGGGCGTGCGCTCGTTGAAGGCGCCCAGGATGCGCGGGTTGTCCTGCTGGCCGCTGCGGCGCTCCAGAAGGGCCTGGGCTTCCTCGCGGCCGTCCTTGCCAAAGTACTTGACGAGCAAGTACACCATGGCCCACAGGTGGCGGCCTTCTTCCACGTTCACCTGGAACAGGTTGCGCATGTCGTACAGGCTGGGCGCGGTCTTGCCCAGGTAGCGCTGCTGTTCAACGGATGCAGGCTCCGTGTCGGCCTGGATGACGATGAGGCGGCGCAGCAGCGAACGGTATTCACCGGGCACCTCTTGCCAGGCGGGCTCGCCCTTGTGGCGGCCGCAGGGAATGGTGCGGCCTTCCACCTTGGGCGCCAGCAGAATGCCCCAGCGGTACTCGGGCATCTTCACGTAACCGAACTTGGCCCAGCCCGCCGGGTCCACGCCCACGGCGGTGCGCAGGTACACGTCAGCTTCCTGGAAGCCGTCGGGCCCCATGTCCTTCCACCAGTCCAGGTAGCCGGGGTGCCAGCTTTCCAGCGCGCGCAGCAGCGTGCGGTCCGACGACAAATCCACGTTGTTGGGAATGGCGTCGTCGTAGCTCACTTCAACAAAACGGTCACTGTTGACCGACTCTGGGGCTTCGATCAGGGTGTCTTCCTGGCTCATGCGGGTCTCCTGGGTGGTTGATATGCACTTTAGTGCTTCTGTCTTTGAAGCGATGTGCAGTATCGTGCTTAATTTTGGGCGGGGATTTGAGCCAGATCAAACCGCGTGCAAAAGACCAGGTGCTTTGCACGGCCGGTGCGGCGGCGTAAACTTGAGCGCATTCAGGAGCTTTTCCCGGTGAACATCCTTTCCATCGCCCAGTCGGGCATGCAGTCTGCGCAGCTTCGGCTGGACAGTTCGGCCCACAACGTGGCCAACCTGCCCACCGAGGGCTTCCGCCGCCAGGAGGCGGTGGCCGAGGCTGTGCCCGAAGGCGGCGTGACCACGCGCCTGCAGAAAGCGCAGCAGCCCGGCGTGAATCTGGAAGAGGAAGTGGTGGAGCAGATGTCGGCCAGCTTTGCCTACAAGGCGAACCTGCAGGTGTTGCGCGTGGCCGACCGCACCATGGGTGCCTTGTTGAACGAAAAAGCCTGAACCCAAAAAAGAAACGCCGGCATGTAGCCGGCGCTGAAGTATTCTGCATCTCTGGGGACGCTGGATTTCTGTTGTTCGAGTTTGGGTTGTCTCCTCGGTCCTCTCGCGTGTGACTGTCAGGGCGCACCCTCCAGTCAGCGAGTGGTTACATTCTAGGTACATGCACCAAGCCTGGGCATAGGGAATAACCCGGTATTTTCGTGATTCATGCTGTCGGACGTCTGACAGCCCCTACACGCCCGACAAGATCCAGCGTGCCGCCTTCTCGGCCATCATCAAGGTGGGGCTGTTGGTGTTGCCGCTGGTGATGGTGGGCATGGCACCGGCGTCCACCACACGCAGCCCGGCAATGCGCCCGCCGCGTCCGTCGCGCACGCGCAGGTGGCTGTCCAGCACGGCGTTCTGGTCGCCATCGGCCCCCATGGCGGTGGTGCCCACGGGGTGGAAGATGGTGGTGGCGATGTCGCCCGCCAACCGGGCCAGTTCCTCGTCGCTCTGGTATTGCAGCCCGGGCTTGTATTCCTCGGGCTGGTACTTGGCCAGGGCCGGTTGCGCCACGATGCGCCGCGTCAAGCGCAGGCTGTCGGCGGCCACCTGGCGGTCTTCAGGGGTGCTCAGGTAGTTGGGCGCAATGGCGGGCGCGTCTTGAAAGTTGGCGCTGCGTATGCGCACGGCGCCCCGGCTGGTGGGGTTGAGGTTGCACACGCTGGCCGTGAAGGCCGGGAAGCTGTGCAACGGCTCGCCGAAGGCATCCAGGCTCAACGGCTGCACGTGGTATTCCACGTTGGGGTCGCGCATGTCTGGCGAGCTGCGGGTGAAGGCACCCAGCTGGCTGGGCGCCATGCTCATGGGGCCGCTGCGGCGCAGGGCGTATTCCAGCCCTATCCTGGCCTTGCCCCACAGGCTGTTGGCCAGGGTGTTGAGCGTTTTCACGTTGCGCACCTTGAACACAGCGCGAATCTGCAGGTGGTCTTGCAGGTTGCCGCCCACGCCGCGCACGTCGGCCTGCACGGCAATGCCGTGTTGTTGCAGCAGATCTGCCGGGCCGATGCCCGACAGCTGCAGTATTTGCGGTGAGCCAATGGCGCCCGCGCTCAAGGTCACCTCGCGCGTGGCGCGCACGGTGTGCAGCTGGCCGTCGCGCACCACTTCGGCACCCGTGCAGCGCAGGCTGCCGTCGGCGGCGGTTTCCAGCAGCAGGCGTTTCACCTGCGCGCCGGTCCATACCGTCAGGTTGGTGCGCTGGCGCACGGGGCGCAGGAAGGCCTTGGACGCATTCCAGCGCCAGCCCGCCTTCTGGTTCACCTCAAAGTAGCCCACGCCTTCGTTGTTGCCACCGTTGAAGTCACCGGTGGCGGGAATGCCCGCCTGCTGCGCGGCCGCGGCAAAGGCGTCCAGGATGTCCCAGCGCAGGCGCTGCTTTTCCACGCGCCATTCCCCGGTGCTGCCCAGTTGCCGGTTGCCGTGCAGGGCGGCAAAGGCGGGGTCGCTCATCCCCTCGTGTTCCGCGTCAAGCCGGTAGTGGTTCTCGTGGGCCTTGAAGTCGGGCAGGCAGTTCGACCAGGACCAGGATGCGTCTCCCGTCAGGCGGGCCCACTGATCGTAGTCGCGCGCCTGGCCCCGCATGTAAATCATGCCGTTGATGCTGCTGCAGCCACCCAGCGTCTTGCCGCGCGGGTAGCGCAGGCGCCGGCCGTTCAGGCCGGGGTCGGCCTCGGTCTGGTAGAGCCAGTCGGTGCGCGGGTTGCCTATGCAGTACAGGTAGCCCACGGGGATGTGGATCCAGTGGTAGTTGTCGGGCGGGCCCGCTTCCAGCAGCAGCACGCGCCGGGCCGGGTCGGCGCTCAGGCGGTTGGCCAGCAGGCAGCCAGCGGTGCCCGCACCCACCACGATGTGGTCAAAAGTCAAGGCGTCGTCCACATGGTCTCCTCAGTGGTATCTGAACTTTGTATAGGAAGGCTTGCCAATTTACCCATAAGCCGGGCATTGCACCAGTCAGAATTTCTTGGGCGTGACATAAATCCTATTAATATCGGTTGGTGGACATCCCCGCCTTGCGCATCTTCGTCACCGTTGCCCGGGAGGGCAGCCTTTCGCGCGCCGCCGAACGCCTGCACTTGACGCAACCCGCCGTCAGCCTGCAAGTGAAGACCCTGCAGGAGCGGCTGGGCCTGCGCCTGTTCGAGCGCACACCGCGTGGCATGCGCCTCACGCCAGACGGCGCGGCGCTCCTGCCCCTGGCGGACCGTGTGCTGGAGGCGCAGCGCGAATTCGTGGGCGGTGCGCAGCGGTTGCACTCGCAGGTGCGCGGCACGCTGTCCATCGGCACCATCCTCGACCCCGAGTTCACCCGCCTGGGCGCCTTTCTGCGGCAGCTGGTGGAGTCCGCCCCGCAGGTGGAGACAGTGCTGCGCCAGGGCATGAGTGGCGAGGTGCTGGCGCGGGTGGAGGCAGGCGAGCTGGACGTGGGCTTTTACCTGGGCGACCCGAACGAGGGCCGCCCGGCCGAGGCGTATCGCGTGCGCCTGCTCACGCCCTTCACCTACCGCGTGCTGGCGCCGGCCGGCTGGGGCCCACAGGTGCAGGGGCAGGACTGGCGGGCCCTGGCCAGTCTGCCGTGGATCGAGACGCCCGCCGCCTCGGCCCACCACCGCTTGCTGCACAAGGTGCTGGCGCCGCAAGGCCTGCGCGTGCGCCGCGTGGCCCAGGTGGACCAGGAGGCATCCATGCTGGACCTGGTGCGCTCCGGCGTGGGGCTGAGCCTGGTGCGCGATTCGGTGGCCATCCGCGAGGCGCAAGCGCGCGGCCTCGTCATCGCCGACCGGGTGCAGCTGGATTGCGTGCTCAGCTTCATCTGCCTGGCTGGGCGGGAGCAGGAGCCCGCCATTCAGGCGGCCTGGGCGGCGCTGGAGGGGGTGTGGGGGTGAGCTGACCCGGACGGCTTATCCGAATAACTCCGCGTGGGTGCCCGTGCGAACAAACACAACCAACCCATGCTTGCCAATATCGTCAAGCGTGTAGATCAGCAAAAAGTCGCCGCCGATGTGGCATTCCCTATGGTTGGCCCAGTTTCCGGTCAGCGGGTGGTCCAGCCATTCAGGCGGAAGCGGTCCGTCATTGGAAACCAGCAGCGTCATGGCTGCTTTCAGGCGGTTCATGTCATACCGGCCCGAATGCGACAGGCGTTGCCAGTCTTTAAGAAATTCCTTGGTGTAGTCGGACGCGCGAGGCAGGGCTGCCCGCTTACTGGTTGCCGGTTTCTTCAAGCTCATCGATCAGGGCGTTGGCAGTGGCAAAGCGGGCGCGGCGGTTCTGAACGATATCGTTGGCTTCGGCCATGGCGGCGCGGGTGGTGGCGTTTGGAGCTTTCAAGGCAAAAGGCAATTCCTTGTCAGCCACCACACGTGTAAGAAAGACCCGCACCGCGTCAGAAACCGTCAGCCCCATGGATGCCAGCGTCTCTGTTGCCTGAGCCTTGATGTTCTCGTCCACACGAACGTGGACCATGGTGGTTGCAGCCATAGCGGCCTCCTGATGCGATCGTATGAGATACATTGTATCTCTCATCAAAATCCTGCGCGCATATCGTTTTTTGATACGCAAGGCCTGCAGCATAGGGGCAAACCAACTACGGAACGCCCATGCTGTCACACCAACTCCTTGCTGCCACGCCGCTAGCGGGCGAATCTGATTCGCCACAAATGCTACTTTGCTGTAGCATGGGCCGAACAGCAGCGGGGAGGGAGCGGAAATGAGGTTCGCGGAACTGCCAGAGGCCGTGAGGGTGCTTTGGGCCAAGAGCGGGGAGCCGCAGGGGCATGGCTTGCTGGCCCATATGTTGGACGTGGCTGCCGTGGCCGAAGTCCTGCTTCAGCATGAGCCGCGCAGCACAGTCAACGCCATGGCCCAGCAGTTCGGCACGGGCGAGGATGTGTTCATCCGTTCTGCGGCGGCGTTGGTGGGCCTGCATGACTTTGGCAAGTCCATAGCCGGTTTCCAGACCAAGTGGCCGCCAGGGAAATTGCGTGTCGAGTCCACCGGGCTCAAGTTTTCCAAGACCGATGCAAACTACGCCGACCATGCTGCGGCCAGTGCGGCGTTGTTGCCGCCATACCTGTGTGCAACCGGGGCGGCGAGGGGCTGGGTTCTAAGTGCGTTGCAGGGCATCAGTGCCCACCATGGCTACAACCTCAACGTCACCGAAATCAAGGCAGCAACGTCGCCTTTTGAAGAAAAGGCCTGGGCGGCTGCACGGCAGGCGTTGTTCGCGGCCTATTGGCAGACGTTATCTCCCCAAGGTGTGCCCATGGGTGAGAGCCTGCCGCTTCCTGCAGTGGAGTGGCTGGCGGGCCTGACCAGTGTGGCCGACTGGATTGGCTCCAACGTTGACTGGTTTCCACTGGGCGAGCGTGCAGATTCGCTGGCAGACCACTTCGCTGAAGCCCGTTCCCGTGCCGAGGAGGCGTTACAACAGATTGGATGGACTCAAGCGCAACCGCTGTTGACAGAAGATAAGGGTGCGGACGATTTGATAGGGCGCATCGTTGGACGGACAGGCCTGGGGGTACGGCCCCTGCAGGCAGAAGGTGACCGCCTGCTGTCGGGGGCTGAGGGGCCGACGTTGTTGCTGGTTGAGGCCCCCATGGGCGAGGGCAAGACCGAACTGGCCTTCCTGGCCCACTTGCGTCTGCAGGCAGGCAATGCCCATCGGGGGTTGTACGTGGCATTGCCTACCCAGGCAACCGGCAACGCCATGTTCGACCGGGGCCTCACATTCCTGCGCGCTTTTGGCGAACAGCAGCGCCTGGACATACAGCTTGTGCATGGAGGCGCCATGCTGGATGAACGTGTGCAAAGACTCAGAGGCATCTACGGCGAGCGCAAGGACGACGTGTCTTGTTCGGCATGGTTCTCGCAGCGGCGCAGACCCTTGCTGTCGCCCTACGGTGTGGGAACCATTGACCAAGCCTTGTTTGCCACGCTGAACGTCAAGCACCACTTCGTCAGGCTGTGGGGCTTGGCCAACCGTGTGGTGGTGTTGGATGAAGTTCATGCCTACGACACCTACACAAGCGGTTTGATTGAGGCGCTACTGCGCTGGCTCAAGGCTCTGGGTTCCTCGGTGGTGCTGATGAGCGCCACCTTGCCGGAGAACAAAAGGCGTTCTCTTATGGCCGCTTGGGGCGTCAATGCGGATCAAGTGCCTGAATTGCCGTATCCCCGTTTGGTCATGGCCGACTCTCAAGGCGTGCAGGGTGCCACCTTCGCTGCGCGCACCTTGCCTGCCATCAGCTTGCACGCCGTGGCTGAGAGCGTCGAGGCCCTGGCGCAATGCGCACTGCAACAGCTTGAAAACGGCGGGCACGGCGCGGTGATTGTCAACACCGTTGACCGGGCTCAAAAGCTGTATCGCCAGTTGCAACCATTGCTGGGTGCGGACGTTCGTTTGATGTTGTTTCATGCCCGCTATCCCGCAGACGAGCGTGGCCAGCGTGAACGTGACGTGCTGGCGGCGTTTGGCCAGTCAAATCCATCTGTTCAACGGGAGGGCCGGGTGCTGCTGATTGCTACCCAGGTGGTGGAGCAAAGCCTGGACATTGACTTTGACTTTCTGATCACAGACTTGGCGCCTGTTGACTTGATCCTGCAGCGAGCGGGGCGCTTGCACCGGCATCAACGCACACGGCCCGCGGCGCACGCCCAGGCGCGGCTGTACGTTGCGGGGCTGGCACCCGAGCATTTGCCCGAACTGAAAAGCACCGCCTGGGAGTTCGTGTACGACCCGTACATCTTGGGCCGCACCTGGGCCTTGTTGTCGCGTGAGAGTGTCTTGACCCTGCCCGGAGACATCGACCGTCTGGTGCAGGCTGTTTACGGCGACGACCCCCTGCCCGAAGACTTGGATGCCGAGGCGCTTACCTACATCACGCAAGAAGCCTATGGCAAGCGGCTGGCGCACGAAAAAGACGAACGGCAAAAGGCGGTCAACATTGCCGTGGATGCCAAGGCCGAGCCGCAGCTCGCGTACCTGCAGCTACCGCGTGGAAGCGAAGAAGGCGAAGGACTGGGGCTGGTCAACAAAACCCGTTTGGGCGACGACGCCATCACCGTGGTGCCGGTGTATGCCGTCGAAGGCGGGTGGAGCGTTACCCCGGAGGGTGAGGCGTTTGATCCGCAACGGCCCATTGCTGATGCGTTGGCTCGTCGTCTGTATGGCCGCCAACTGAAGATCAACCGCAAGGGGCTGGTGGCCCACTTCGCAGCCGTGACCGCCCCTCCAGCTTTCGCTGAACACCCGTTGTTGCGTCATTTGAAGCCGATGGAGTTGTCCGCCGATGGTTTTACGGTCGCAGGTGATTGGCGTGTGCAACTTAACCAAGAGCTTGGTTTGACATATGGCGCGAACACTTCCAAGGAGGGAAATGCATGAGTCCTGGTTTCAACTTGTTGGACGAGCCTTGGCTCCCCGTTCGCATGGCGGATGGGCAGGTCAAGGACGTGGGGCTGCTGGAGTTGTTTGACCAGATCGAGCACGTCAGCGCATTGGCCGAAACCTCTCCGCCCAGTCTGGTGGCGCAGTACCGCCTTTTGCTGGCCATTACCCACCGTGCGTTCACGACGGAACACGGGCCATGGACCGAAGCGCACCGTGCCAAGTGGTTCCGCGAAGGGTTGCCTCAGGGCGTGGTTCAGGCGTATCTGAACAAATGGCGTGACCGGTTTTGGTTGTTCCATCCAGAACATCCGTTCATGCAGGTGGCAGCTCTGGCCGCGTTGCCAGAAACCAAAGACAAACTCAAGCCCTGGACCCAAATTTCCTTGGCCAGTGCGAATGGCAACACGCCAGTGGTGTTTGACCACTCCAGCGACGACGCGCCCCGTGCCATCCTGCCAGGTGTGGCCTTGCGGGAGCTGTTGGGCTTTTTGCAGTTCACGCCTGGCGGCTTGGTGCAGACATTGCGGGTTTCTGACAATGCCGGGCCGCTGAGCAATACCGCAGCGGTGGTGCCTGTCGGCGCCAACCTGCAGCAAACCCTTCTGCTGGCCTTGCATCCCGGCAGCACCAACAGTGATTTGCCCGCATGGGAGCGTGACGCACCGCAGCGCCATGAGCTTGTGGCCGAACCGGCCTTGCCAACCGGAGCCAACGACCGCTACACCCGCCTGAGCAGAGCGGTGCTTTTCCAGAGAACGCCTACAGGCCGCGTGCAGTGGTTGCATTTCGCCGTAGGCATGGCCATGGCCGACGACCAGAACGCGCCAGACCCGATGGCGAACTTTCGCGCAGGTAAAGACAAATTGGTGCGTGTCACCTTCACCGAGGGCAAGGCGTTTTGGCGGGATCTGCCAGCCCTGGTTCCAGATGCTGAAGGCAAGTTGAGCAAGCCCGCGACTGTGTTGGGTCTGGCAGCCAATCTACGGCTGATGCTGGGTGACGACAGTGACCAGCCCTTGCTTGTCGCCGGGTTGGCCAGCGACCAGGCCAAGCTTTTGCGTTGGCGATGTGAGCAGATGGCGTTGCCCCCGGCTTTGCTCAGCGACACCCGGCTGGCGGGGTTCCTTCGAGACAAAGTCCGTCAAGCCGAGGGACTGCACGATCGCATCAGGTCCCTGGGAACCACCATGTTTGCCGAAACCATGCCCGACCCGGACAGCAAGGACACCCGTGCCCGCGCCCGTGCCCTGCTGGATGGGGGCGCGGCCACGTCCGTGTTCTTCTCGCACGCCGAAAGGGCGTTGCCGCAGTTGCTGCAGCACATTGCCCACACAGATGCGGAAGAGGCAGAGAACCATTGGTCGGCCCGCTTGCTGGAGGCAGCGCAAGTCAGTTGGACGGTGCTGGCACAGCAGCTTGGGCGCACACCCCAAGCCATTCGGGCAGAGGCCCGGGGGTGGCCGCGTTTTCAAGGCGTGCTGCGCGAGTTCAGACCCGCCAGCCCCATCACTCAACCACCAGAGGAGGCGCAAGCATGAGTGACTTTGCCAACGACTTTTTGAAGCACTTGGCGGCGTTGTCTGAACGCCAGCCGGGTGCCCTGGCGGCGCTGCGCCGAAGCCTGGGGTTTGCCCCGGGAGCCTATCCGCCAGCGTATCCGTATGTGGAGCGTTTTGTGGCGGCAGAAAGCCATGCCAACCACCCACAACGCTTGGCACTGTATCTGGTGGCGGGGTTGTATGCCATGCACCCGCACCAAGCGTCCGCCAGCTTGGCCAGCAGTCTGGCCCAACTGATGCGCCAGCGCGGCAAAGACCAGGGCAGCAGCATCGAGAAGCGTTTCGTGGCTTTGCTGGGCGCCGATGCAGAGGACTTGCCCAACCACCTGCGCCAGATCGTCAGCCTGCTGTCTGCCGATGGTGTGGGCCTGAACTACGCCACGCTGCTCAACGACCTGAGTTTCTGGCTGAACACGGGCCTTGACCCGGAAAAGCGCGACCGTATCCGTCAACGCTGGGCCAGAGACTTTTACCGTGCACTGGCACCCGCCACCGAAGAACCATCCACTGTCAACCAAGATTGAGAGGCCTGTCATGCCCCTGTTTGTTGAATACCACCTGATCCAAAACTTTGCACCGTCCAACCTCAATCGCGACGACACAGGTGCACCCAAGGACGCCTTGTTTGGCGGGCACCGCCGTGCGCGGGTGAGCAGCCAGTGTTTCAAGCGCGCCATACGTTTGGCGTCCCAAGAACACGAACTGGTGGCGCCACAGTATCGTGGTGTGCGAACAAAGAAGTTGCTTGCGCTGCTGCAAGCCAAGTTGCCCGGACGTGATGCACAAGAAGCCCGAGGGAAGATTGAAGCCGCATTGGCGGCGGCAGGCCTCAAGCTCAAAGACGACGGGCAGACCGAGTACCTGTTGTTCCTGGGCGAAGGGGAAATTGCCGGTTTGGCGGAACTGATCGAACAGCATTGGGATGAGTTGGTTGCCAGCCCAGCAGGTGGCGAGAAGAAGGGCAAGAAAGAAGCCAAAGCCAGTGCGCCAGATGAGGTGAAGAAGAAAGCCAAGGCGCTGCTCAACGGTGGCAAGGCCGTGGACGTGGCACTGTTTGGGCGCATGCTGGCTGACATGCCCGAGGTGAACCAGGATGCAGCCTGCCAAGTGGCGCATGCCATCAGCACCCACAGGGTGGAGCGGGAGTTTGACTACTTCACTGCCGTGGATGACGTGGGCGGGCCGGAGGAAACCGGCGCCGGCATGATTGGCCAAGTCGAGTTCAACTCCGCCACGTTCTACCGCTATGCAGTCGTGGATGCCACCAAATTGCTGAAGAACTTGCAAGGCGACCAGGACTTGACCTTGGCCGCGCTGGAGGCGTTCACGCAAGCCAAGGTGCGTGCCGTGCCCACGGGCAAGCAAAACACCTTTGCGGCGCACAATATGCCCGCGTTTGTTGGTGTGTGCCTGCGGCATGCCGCGCCCTTGAACTTGGCCAATGCCTTTGAAAAACCCGTCGCGCCTGGGCGCGATCAGGCACTCAGCAGCCAGTCGGTGGCGGAACTTGCCAAGCACGAAGCATTGTTGGCTGGTGTGTATGCCGATCCGCGTGACCGTTGGGCTTATCTGGACCTGAGCGGTGCCTGGCCAGAGGGGCGGGGCGAGCAGCAGGCCAACCTTGCAGCCTTGGCCAGTTGGGTGAAAGAACAGGTCGCAGCGGAACAGGGGCGCTGAGCATGGCCACCTTGCTGCTGCGTTTGCAAGGGCCCATGCAGTCGTGGGGCACCACCAGCCGCTTTGACGAGCGCGACACGCAGTTGGAGCCCTCCAAATCGGGCGTCATCGGGTTGGTGTGTGCGGCCCTGGGCCGTGATCGTGCCGAACCCGTGGACGATCTGGCACGCTTGCGCATGGGCGCGCGCGTGGACCGCGAAGGCGTGCCCATGCGCGACTACCAGACCGCCACCGGTGTGATCAACGCGGAGGGTAAGGCCAAGGCGGATCGAACGGTCATCAGCCCGCGTTACTACCTGGCTGATGCCGTGTTTCTGGTGGGGTTGGAGGGGAACGACCAAGCGCTGCTGGAACGCATTTACTCAGCGTTGCAGGCACCCTACTGGCCGTTGGCCTTGGGGCGCAAGAGCTTTGTGCCCAGCATGCCGGTGGCCTTGTCCGACGCATTGTTGCCGCAGGAACTGCCCGCCGCGCTGCGCTCCTGGCCAAGGCTGGTGCCTGGTGATGAACAGCAAACGCTACGCCTGCTGTTGGAGCATGCAACAGAAGGCGCCGTGCGACTGGATCAGCCCGTAGGAACTTACAGCGACCGGCGCTTTGGGCCGCGTTTTGTCAAACAGGAAATGCTGCATGTACCTGACACGATTGATTCTTGATCCCCGGTGTGCGCAAGCACGCCGGGACTTGGCAGACGCCTACGACATGCACCGCACGCTGTCGCGCGCCTTTGTGATGGGCGATGCCGAACAGCCAACGCGCTTCTTGTGGCGGCTGGAGCGCGACACCAATCCTTGGACGCATCCCACGGTATTAGTCCAGTCTCGTCATGCCGGGGAGTGGGATTCGTTGCAATCCCTGCCGGGCTATCTGCAGAAACCGGCAGAGAGCAAAACGGTTGAGCTTGATAGGCACGTGCAGGCTGGCGCCTATCGCTTCCGCCTGATGGCCAACCCCACAGTGACGCGACTGGGCAAGCGCTATGGTTTGATGGACGAAGAGACTCAGCTGGAATGGCTAAAACGTCAAGGTGTGCGCCACGGCTTTGCCGTCAAGGCCGGTGTGGTGAGTGCATCTGACTTGCTGGAGAGCAAGCGCAAACCGGGGGGCAACGTCACTGTGCAGCAGGTGTGCTTCGATGGGGTGCTAGAGGTGCAGGAACCACCCAGCGTTCGGAACGCTTTGCTGGACGGCATAGGCCCAGCCAAAGCCTTCGGCTGTGGTCTTCTCAGCCTGGCCCGGGCATGATGCTTCCGCCCCTCAAACCGTTACCCATGAAAGACCGTGTGTCCTTGGTCTTCATCCAGTATGGGCAGATCGATGTGTTGGATGGGGCATTCGTGGTGATCGACCAGAACGGCGTGCGCACGCACATACCCGTGGGGTCGGTGGCCTGCATCATGCTGGAGCCCGGCACACGTGTGTCGCATGCGGCGGCGCATCTGGCGTCAACGGTAGGCACCTTGCTGGTTTGGGTGGGGGAGGCGGGTGTGCGCCTCTACGCCAGCGGCCAGCCGGGCGGCGCGAGGGCAGATAGGCTGCTGTATCAGGCCAAGTTGGCACTTGACGACGAATTGCGCCTGAAGGTTGTACGCAAAATGTACGAAGTGCGGTTTGGCGAGCCCGCACCCGCACGGCGTAGCGTGGAGCAACTCCGTGGCATTGAAGGCGCACGGGTGCGCGAGACGTACAAGCTGCTGGCGCGCGAGCACGGCGTGGATTGGCGGGCGCGAAACTACGACCGCCAGCAGTGGGACACGGCAGACGTGCCCAACAGGTGCTTGTCCGCGGCCACAAGTTGCCTGTATGGCATTACCGAGGCGGCGGTGTTGGCTGCCGGGTACGCGCCCGCCGTGGGGTTCATCCACACCGGCAAGCCGTTGTCGTTCGTGTACGACATAGCCGATCTCTTCAAGTTTGAGACGGTGGTGCCTGTGGCGTTTCGTGTGGCCGCGCGCAAACCACACCAGCCTGAACGGGAGGTTCGCTTGGCGTGCAGGGACATCTTTCGGTCAAGCAATCTGTTGACGCGGATCATCCCCGCTATTGAGGATGTGTTGGCAGCTGGGGGCGTGCTTCCACCGGAAGCGCCGACGGAAGCTGTTGCGCCAGCCATACCAAACCCGCAGGGCATAGGCGAAGCTGGGCACAGGGTGCAAGGATGACTTTTTTGGTGGTGGTCACGGAAAACGTGCCCCCGCGCTTGCGTGGGCGTTTGGCCATCTGGTTGCTGGAAGTGCGCGCGGGCGTTTACATCGGAGATGTGTCGAAACGCACCCGGGAGATGATCTGGGAACAACTTCAGGCCGGATTTGAAGATGGCAATGTGGTCATGGCCTGGGCGAGCAGCCATGAGTCGGGGTACGAGTTTCAAACCCTCGGGGAAAACCGCCGGATTCCGGTGGAGTTTGATGGGCTGAGGTTGGTCGCCTTTCAGCCTGTTGGCACGGGTGATCTTTAACAACTCAATTCGGTAAAATTTGACGAGGCATTTTTTCCTTTTGGAATCAAATGCTTGTGTTAAGTGTGTTCCCCGCGCATGCGGGGATGAACCGCGGAATGGACGCGTATGCTTCCCCTCCCACTTGTGTTCCCCGCGCATGCGGGGATGAACCGTCGCCCATCCACGGTGAACTTGGCAGCGTCCAGTGTTCCCCGCGCATGCGGGGATGAACCGGTTGAGCTAGATTCGCCGGAGGCGGCTTTGATGTGTTCCCCGCGCATGCGGGGATGAACCGCGAGGGCTGCAGCGCTCATGCGAACCTCACCTGTGTTCCCCGCGCATGCGGGGATGAACCGTACCCGGAAAAGTTCGAGTTCATGCTCGACAAGTGTTCCCCGCGCATGCGGGGATGAACCGGGGCTTGATCATTTTCGAGCATCAACTCGAACGTGTTCCCCGCGCATGCGGGGATGAACCGCGCCGCATTCCTGGCGACGATGAGGGAGAGCATGTGTTCCCCGCGCATGCGGGGATGAACCGGGTGGACGCCTCAAACACCAGCTTGCCTGAAAGTGTTCCCCGCGCATGCGGGGATGAACCGTAGGTTTGGGCCTCCCTTGGCGTCGTTCCGTCGTGTTCCCCGCGCATGCGGGGATGAACCGACCGCCGAACAGGCGGTTTTTTAATGCCAACTGTGTTCCCCGCGCATGCGGGGATGAACCGTCTGAACACGTCCAGGACATTCTGGATGTGTTGTGTTCCCCGCGCATGCGGGGATGAACCGTTCTTCAGCCCCCCGACGCTGCGCACCACGTCGTGTTCCCCGCGCATGCGGGGATGAACCGCCATCTGCCCTTGCCTGTCCGGTGTCGCGGGAGTGTTCCCCGCGCATGCGGGGATGAACCGGCTGTACGATGATCTGCCAATTCAATACGCAGGTGTTCCCCGCGCATGCGGGGATGAACCGCAATCGCCAGGACTTCGGGTTTGTCCGGCGTAGTGTTCCCCGCGCATGCGGGGATGAACCGCGCGAACTGTGCATACTCAACCGTTGATGCATGTGTTCCCCGCGCATGCGGGGATGAACCGCTGACGGGCCTTTACCTGGTCGGTGTCGCGGTGTGTTCCCCGCGCATGCGGGGATGAACCGCAAAATTGCATCCGCAATGCCTTTGCCTTCAGGTGTTCCCCGCGCATGCGGGGATGAACCGGCCATGAAACTTGTGGACGGCTCCATCGTGGCGTGTTCCCCGCGCATGCGGGGATGAACCGACGTCGGCAACCTGGGCGGCGGTGGCGGTGGCGTGTTCCCCGCGCATGCGGGGATGAACCGCCAGAACGGAAAATTTTACTTCTATAGAAGTTGTGTTCCCCGCGCATGCGGGGATGAACCGCCTGGGCCAGCACTTGGCGCATCAGGCAGTTCGTGTTCCCCGCGCATGCGGGGATGAACCGCGCTTCACCGACGCGCACCTCTTCCAGGGCTAGTGTTCCCCGCGCATGCGGGGATGAACCGGTCACGGAGTCGGCGCCTGCAACCTGCTTCCAGTGTTCCCCGCGCATGCGGGGATGAACCGTCGGACATGTACACATCAGCACCACCGATGATGTGTTCCCCGCGCATGCGGGGATGAACCGCCTACGCGCAGCCTGGGCGCGTTCTGGCCCCAGTGTTCCCCGCGCATGCGGGGATGAACCGTCCACAGCGTTGATGCCGCTGTAATTCTTCAGGTGTTCCCCGCGCATGCGGGGATGAACCGCAGGCGCCGCCGGATTACGCGGGCGCGTGTGCGTGTTCCCCGCGCATGCGGGGATGAACCGCCTTTTCCATGAACGGCGCTCACATCATTTATGTGTTCCCCGCGCATGCGGGGATGAACCGTGCTGATGCGAGGATGGTTCGGCGAGGTTCAGGTGTTCCCCGCGCATGCGGGGATGAACCGCGGTGGGAGGGCAGGGGGCGCACCAGTACTGGGTGTTCCCCGCGCATGCGGGGATGAACCGCAATCATGACCCCGACTTACTACGTGCAACACCGTGTTCCCCGCGCATGCGGGGATGAACCGGCTGGGGGTGTGCACCAGACGTTGGTGAATCAGTGTTCCCCGCGCATGCGGGGATGAACCGGCCTCCGACCACGTGGCCGCAAACTCGACGATGTGTTCCCCGCGCATGCGGGGATGAACCTACCGTGGCGGCATGTTTGCCGTCATTGAAGACGTGTTCCCCGCGCATGCGGGGATGAACCGTCGCGCAAGGAAGCCGACAGCCCGACCTATCGGTGTTCCCCGCGCATGCGGGGATGAACCGGCTGGTCAGGCCCGACGCGCGGCCGACGACGAGTGTTCCCCGCGCATGCGGGGATGAACCGGACGCCGGCGTAGGGCAGGAAACCCTGCTTGGCGTGTTCCCCGCGCATGCGGGGATGAACCGTCGCCGGCGTAGGCCACGGCGGCGGCGTCCGTGTGTTCCCCGCGCATGCGGGGATGAACCGATGGAATCCATGGCGGTGGGCAGGGTGCCGGAGTGTTCCCCGCGCATGCGGGGATGAACCGCCATTAGCCATTCCTCAGTGTTGCGACTTGCAGTGTTCCCCGCGCATGCGGGGATGAACCGCGACGCCGTACCAATTGGCGGCACACGCACGTGTGTTCCCCGCGCATGCGGGGATGAACCGTAGCCGGGCTGATCGATGTGGTGCAACCCGTCGTGTTCCCCGCGCATGCGGGGATGAACCGATGATGTCCGAGCTATTGGCCTGACTTGTCCGGTGTTCCCCGCGCATGCGGGGATGAACCGGTAGACAACTTCCTCAGTGGCGGCGGCTCCTGGTGTTCCCCGCGCATGCGGGGATGAACCGACGAAATCCACGCCCATGTGGCGATGGGTATCGTGTTCCCCGCGCATGCGGGGATGAACCGTGGAGTGCCTGGGCCATGTTTAAGGTTGCTGCGTGTTCCCCGCGCATGCGGGGATGAACCGCATCGGGTACCGTTGGAGTCGGCAACGATCCGTGTTCCCCGCGCATGCGGGGATGAACCGCGTTTTGACGATCCGGTCCGCTTCCGGGACTAGTGTTCCCCGCGCATGCGGGGATGAACCGCCCATCATCACCGTGACGGCAGGGCACTGCGCGTGTTCCCCGCGCATGCGGGGATGAACCGCGCGAGGGGTGCATCCATGTCCCGGCTGAGCGGTGTTCCCCGCGCATGCGGGGATGAACCGAAACGTACACGCAAACCGTTTGGCTGGCTGCTGTGTTCCCCGCGCATGCGGGGATGAACCGCGCGAGGGGTGCATCCATGTCCCGGCTGAGCGGTGTTCCCCGCGCATGCGGGGATGAACCGAAACGTACACGCAAACCGTTTGGCTGGCTGCTGTGTTCCCCGCGCATGCGGGGATGAACCGACAGCACCTCAGTACATCAGTACATTGGACTGGTGTTCCCCGCGCATGCGGGGATGAACCGGCACCCTCGTTCTCTTCCACCAGCCACTGCTGGTGTTCCCCGCGCATGCGGGGATGAACCGAAGTACTGGATGGTCTCGCGCGAGCTGGTGATCGTGTTCCCCGCGCATGCGGGGATGAACCGTTCATGGCCGACACCTCATTGAGCATGCGGTCGTGTTCCCCGCGCATGCGGGGATGAACCGCGTAACGAAGATATCGCCGTATGCATCTTTTTGTGTTCCCCGCGCATGCGGGGATGAACCGCGCGCCGTATCCAAGCGGCGGCGCATCTTCGCGTGTTCCCCGCGCATGCGGGGATGAACCGGACGGCAAGCCCGGCGAGAAGGCCTACCGCTTCGTGTTCCCCGCGCATGCGGGGATGAACCGGCCATAGGCGCAAGTGCCGCGGGCGTGGTGATGTGTTCCCCGCGCATGCGGGGATGAACCGAAGGCATCCGCCGCTACAGGATCGCCCCGCACGTGTTCCCCGCGCATGCGGGGATGAACCGGTGGCGGGGTCAAGGGCAAGGGTGCGTATGCCGTGTTCCCCGCGCATGCGGGGATGAACCGTCGGCGCGCACCCAGCGGATCGGCACGCCGGTGTGTTCCCCGCGCATGCGGGGATGAACCGATGCCGTTGGTGATGCTCTTGTTGGCCAGTGCGTGTTCCCCGCGCATGCGGGGATGAACCGCGATCAGGGCGCGGGCTGTGCAGCTGGTCAATGTGTTCCCCGCGCATGCGGGGATGAACCGAACCTACGGTCGATCCTGGCGCGCGTGGCGTGGTGTTCCCCGCGCATGCGGGGATGAACCGGCCATGGGTGCGGATACCCTACTGACTCTCACGTGTTCCCCGCGCATGCGGGGATGAACCGGTGTGTTTATGGAGTCCAACGGCTTTGCCCGTGTGTTCCCCGCGCATGCGGGGATGAACCGAACTAAATTCAGTTCTTGAGCAGGCTCCTAGGGTGTTCCCCGCGCATGCGGGGATGAACCGCCCTAGCCGTATGCATCACCGCGTCAGTCGCGGTGTTCCCCGCGCATGCGGGGATGAACCGTCGCGTGACGGCTGCCATGTCAGTTCAGGTCGGTGTTCCCCGCGCATGCTGGGATGAACCGCCGAGCACGAAAGGCGAATGGCGCAACTCAAGGTGTTCCCCGCGCATGCGGGGATGAACCGGCGGAGCGGAGTGCGCCCTCTGCGCATTCCTTGTGTTCCCCGCGCATGCGGGGATGAACCGACCACACAGGAAACACTTGTGCCATGAGCATTCGTGTTCCCCGCGCATGCGGGGATGAACCGCCAGCTATGACGCCTCAGTCAACTACGAAAAGGTGTTCCCCGCGCATGCGGGGATGAACCGACGACAGAGGGGAGCGGCGCCACTTCGCTGACGTTGTCCCCACGCATGCGGAAATGTATTGCTTCGCACAGGCAGTGATGTGTCTGTGAGTTTTGCGTGGGGGGCGTTACAGTAAGTACCGCCATGCCAACCACCCTCGACGCCCACATCAACGCCCTTGTGGAGCCGGTCTCCCGGGCTGTGGCCGGTGTGGTGTTCCACAGTGTCGAGGTGGCCGGAGTCAGCGTGCCCCTGATCGTCGGTTGGCTGATCCTGGCCGGGCTGGTTTTCACGGTGTATTTCGGCGGCATACAGGGGCGGGGCTTCCGCCATGCGCTGCACCTGACCCGGGGCGATTACACCGATCCCGCTGCCCGCCATGCGGGCGAGACCACGCATTTCCAGGCGCTGACCATGGCACTCTCCGGCACGGTGGGGCTGGGCAACATCGCAGGCGTTGCCGTGGCCGTCAGCCTGGGCGGGCCGGGGGCCACGTTCTGGATGATCGTGGCCGGTCTGCTTGGCATGGCCACCAAGTTCACGGAATGCGTGCTGGGGGTGAAGTACCGGCGTGAACACGCCGACGGAACGGTATCCGGCGGGCCCATGCACTACCTGTCGCGTGGTCTGGCAGATCGCGGCATGGCGCGCACCGGCAAGGTTTTGGCCGGGGTGTTTGCCATCTGTTGCGTGGGCGGGGCCCTGGGTGGCGGCAACATGTTCCAGGCCAACCAGGCCTTTGGGCAGGTGCTGGGTGTCACCGGCGGGGCCGAGGGGCCGCTGGCAGGCATGGGTTGGCTCTTCGGTGTGCTGCTGGCGGCATTGCTGGCCTGGGTGGTGGTGGGCGGCGCCGAAAGCATTGCCCGCACCACTTCGCGGCTCGTGCCTTTCATGGCGGGCGTTTACCTGGTCGCCGGCTTGGCGGTGCTGGTGGTGCACGCCGACCGCATTCCCTGGGGCTTGTGGCAGATCGTCTCGGGCGCTTTCTCGCCCGAGGGCGTGGCGGGCGGTGCGGTTGGCGCTCTGATACAGGGGTTCAAGCGTGCGGCCTTTTCCAACGAGGCGGGCATCGGCTCCGCCGCCATTGCGCATTCCACCGTTCGCACCCGTGAGCCGGTCACCGAAGGGTATGTGGCGCTGCTGGAGCCCTTCATCGACACGGTCGTCATTTGCACGATGACCGCGCTGGTCATCGTCATCAGCGGCAGCCTGGGCACAGGCCTGACGGGCGTGCAGCTCACGTCGGTCGCCTTTGCCAGCGTGATTTCCTGGTTCCCCTATGTGCTGGCGGTGGCGGTGGTGCTGTTTGCGTTTTCCACGCTGGTCACGTGGTTCTACTACGGCCTCAAGGGCTGGACCTACCTGCTGGGGCGCCGCGCGCGCTCGGTGTGGGTGTACCGTGCTGTCTTCTTTGCTTGCGTGGTGCTGGGGTCAAGCGCCGATCTGGCCCCCGTGATCGACTTTTCCGACGCCATGGTTTTCATCATGGCGGTTCCCAATGTGATCGGCCTGTACCTGCTGGCCCCCGTGGTGAAGCGCGAGCTGCGGGCCTACGAGGCCAGGCGGCGCAGCGGCGAGGTGCGCAGTTTTCGGGTGTCGCGCCGCGCCTAGGCCTGGTTGCGGGCGAAGAACAGCGCGCTCATCACCAGGCCGGTGAGTACGACGACGGCACGTACCCAGCTCGCTGGCAGGCGTTTAGACCAATGGGCGCCGGCGTAGCCGCCTGCGGTGGCCGACACCATCATCAGCACTGCGGGCCCCCAGGCGATGGCGCCCGCCAGCGCGAAGGTGATGACCGACAACACCGACAGCACCAACGAATTCAGGTTCTTGAGCGCGTTGGTGGTGTGCAGGTGCCTTTCCCCCGTCACGGTATAAAGCGCCATCAGCAGGATGCCGAGCCCGCCGTTGAAGTACCCGCCGTAGATGGCCACTGCCATCAGCCCCAGGCCGCGCCAGCGTTCGTAGGGGTGGGCCGTTTGCCCGTCGGCGGGCGAGGCGCGCCTAGCCAGCCACGGCCCGGCCACGAAGAGCAGCGTGGCGAACAACAGCAGCCAGGGCACCAGCCCGCTGAAGACGGCAGAGGGGGTGACCAGCAGCAGCAAGGCACCCAGAACGCCGCCCGTTGCGGCGATCAGTGTCTCGGCCCTGAGCCGGGCCCACGGCAGCCGCCGCAGTTCCGCCTTGAAGCCCAGCGTGCTGCCCAGGTAGCCGGGGCTCACCGCCAGGGCGCTCGTGGCATTGGCCACGATGGGCGGAACCCCCGTGAACACCAGGGCCGGGAAGGTGAGGAAACTGCCGCCGCCAGCGATGGCGTTGAGCACACCGGCCGCGAAGGCTGCGAACGCCAGCAGCGCGGCGTTTGAAAGGCTGTCCATGGGGGGTATCAGTCCAGAGGAAGGCGCACGTCTTCAAGCACCATCTGCTCGTAACGTGCCACGGCCACGGGCGGGCTGAACAGGTAGCCTTGCAGCTGGTCGCAGCCCAGGTCGCGCAGAAAGCCCATCTGCTCGCGGCTTTCCACGCCTTCGGCCACGATCTCCTGCCGCAACTGCTGCCCCATGGTCACGATGGCGCGTGCGATGGCGCAGTCGTTCGCCTGGGCGGGAATGCCCACCACGAACGAGCGGTCGATCTTGAGCGTGGTGATGGGGAATTTCTTGAGATAGGCCAGGCTGGAGTAGCCGGTGCCGAAGTCGTCCAGGGCGATGCCCAGCCCCATGGCGGCCAGTTCGTTCATGATGGGGGTGACTTCGTCGGCACCGCGCACCATCAGGCTTTCGGTGATCTCCAGCTTGAGCTGCTGGGGCTGCACCCCGTGCTCGCGCATCAGGCTGTCGATGCGCTTGGGCAACTGCTTGTCAAACTGCCTTGCCGACAGGTTGACGGCCATGGGCGGCATGTGCAGGCCGCGTTCGCGCCATTCCCGGATCTGCCTGCACGCCTCTTGCAGCACCCAGTCACCCAGTTCAAGGATGAGGCTGGTCTCTTCGGCCACCGGCACGAAGTTGCCGGGCGCCATGAGCCCGTGGCGGGGGTGTTGCCAGCGCAGCAGCGCCTCGGCCCCCACGATGCGGCCATTGCGCAGGCTGACTTTCGGCTGGTGGTACAAGAGCAGTTCACCGTGGGCCAGGGCGTGACGCAGTTCGTTTTCGATGCGAAAGCGCTCGTTGGCCTTCTGGTTCATTTCCTCGCTGAAGTAGGTGGGCTCGCCATCGGCCTGTTCCAGGCCACGCGTGTTGGCCACTTCGGCACAACGCAGCAGCGCAGCGGTTTCGGCGCCGTTGTCCGGGAACACGGCAATGCCGATGCTGGCCGGGCAGTGCACCTCGTGGCCAGCCGCCTGGTAGGCGGGCCGCAGCAAGGCGAGCAGCTTCTGGGCCACCAGGCCCGCATGCTCGCGCTTGCGCAAGCTGGGCAGCACCACGGCCAGCTTGTCGTGCCCCAGCCGCGCCAGAATGTCCTGCTCCCGCAGGCCGTCCTGCAGCCGGTCGGCCACCTGTTTCATCAGGTCGTCCCCGGCGTCATGGCCCAGTGTGTCGTAAACCCAGCCCAGGCGTTGAAGCTGCACCACCAGCATGCCAATGACCTCGCGGCTCCTGCGCGCCTGGTTCAGGTTCTGGTCCAGCAACTGGTTCAGCAGCAGGCGGTTGGGCAATCCCGTGACACTGTCGAAGTTGGCCAGGCGCTGCAGCCTTGCCTCGGTTTCCTTGTGGGCGCTGATGTCCGAGAAGATCGAGAACGCGTGGGTGATCTCGCCCTTGTCGTTGCGGGTGGTGCTGATGCACACCGACTGAGGGAATATCTCGCCGTTCTTGCGGCGGCCCAGGATCTCGCCCAGCCACAGCCCGGCGCCTTTCATTGCTGACTGGACGTGGGCGCGGAAGTCCAGCCCGTGCTTGCCCGAGCGCAGGATGTCCGGCGTCTGGCCGATCGCCTCCTCGGCGCTGTAGCCGGTGATGCGGGTGAAGGCCGGGTTGACCATGACGATGCGCTGGCTGGCGTCGGTGACCATCACGCCCTGGTGGCTGTCCTCGATGATGCTGACGTACAGGCGCAGCCGCTCCTCGGCGCTGTTGCTGCCATTGGCCAGTTCGGGTTCGTACAGCGCCTCCATGCCTGAAGGTTCGCCATCGGCGTCCCGCAGCAGACGCAGGGTCAGGTGGCTTGCAACCACCTTGCCGTCCTTGTTGCGGCGCACGATGTGCTGCCGGGTTTCGTCCACCCCGGGTTGCCAGGCGGCGAGCTCCGCCAGTTCGTCGCTGTCGGCGCCCGCCAGCAGCACCAGGTGTTTGCCTATGGCTTCTTCCGCGCTGAACCCGAAGAGTTCGGTTGCGCCGCCGTTCCAGCCCGTCACGTATCCCGCGAGGTCCAGGGTGATCCTGGGCACCGTGCTTGTGTCGAGGGTGGGTTCAGCGGCTGCCGCCATTGTCTTTGTCTCCGCCCGTCAGGCTGAGCATCCAGGAGCAGGCCTGGGGCAACAAAAGGTTGTGGTCGTTGATGTCCAGGCCCAGCTGCCCCAGCAAGGCGGCCAGCGCGGGGCCGTCTGCCTGTTCGCTGGCCTGCCAGGTGCGCAGCAGCAGGCCCAGGTCGCCCGCGTCTTCCAGCAGGGCCTGCCGGAGTTCGGTGGTCAGGTTCAGCGGCGGCAGCACCTGCGCCAGCGGTTGGCCGAAAAGCACGCCGAGCATGGAGAACATGCCCGCCATGAAGGCCTGGTCCTGCTGCGCACGGTCCAGCCCCGCTTCGTGTGCCAGCAGCTCCATGCCCCGGGCCCTGAGGGTCACATGGGCCATCAGCATGGCACTGCGGGGGTCGTCGTCGCGTGCCGCGAACAGCAGCAGGTTGACCCAGCGCCGCAGTTGCTGGCGCCCCAGCATCAGAATGGCCTGTGCGAAGCTTGTGACGACACGGCCGCTGCCCGTTCCCGCAGAGTTGACCAGCCGCAGCAGCTGGTACGAGAGCGTGGCGTCGTGCCGGAACACCTCTTCGATTTCATGCGTTTCGGCGTCGGATGCCACCAGTTGCAGCAGCCGCATGGCCTGGGTGCGCGAAGCCGACTGCGCCGAGGAGGGTTTGGCCGGTGGCTGCAGGTACCAGCGGCCAGCCAGCCAGTCTTTCCCGGCCGGGGCCAGGAAGCCGGTGTCGGATTCCGCCACCGCCGAGGATTCGGTAACCACCATCCCGGCGGCAACCAGAGCCTGCCGCACATCGGCGGGCCAGGGCGCCACCGATGTCGCATCCCAGAGGCACGGCACCTGCCGGGCCAGCGCAGCGACACAGTCCTGGGCGAACCAGGGCAGCAGGTCGGCGGGCCGCTCTGTTGCGGCGCGCCACTGCAATGCCCCCGGCTTGCCTTGCCGGTCGGCGAGCAGCCGGACATAAACCTGTGTGTCAGGCAAGGGTGGGGTCATGCGTGGATATCCTCCGCTCCTCTGTGGCGCAAACGAATATCGTACAACCTGACGAAGGTGGCGTGCCTACAATCGGCCGCATATTTCCAGTTTTCCACATGACGCACCCACCTCTGCACGCCCGGTCACCGTCACCCGCTTCTGCCGAGCCGCTGCCCGCGGGCGTCCCGCTTTACGTGGATCTGGACGGCTCCCTGGTGCGTTCAGACACGCTGCACGAGTCGGTGCTGCTGCTGTTGCGGCTGAGCCCCTGGTTCCTGTTGCGCATGCTCTGGTGGCTGCTGGGCGGCAAGGCGGCATTCAAGCGCCGGGTGGCCGAGCACGTGTGCCCGGCGCCGGACTGTCTGCCCTACCACGGCCCCTTCCTGGCCTGGCTGCGGGCCGAGCGCGAAGCGGGCCGAAAGCTGGTGCTGGCCACGGCGGCCGATGCGCGCATAGCCCACGCCGTGGCAGACCATCTGGGGATTTTTGACGCGGTGCTGGCCAGCAACGACGCTGGCGGCGGCGTGAACCTGAACCGCCACCGCAAGCGCGAAGCGATCGAGCAGCATGCGCGTGCTGCTGGCCATGACCGTTATGCCTACGCAGGCAACAGCCGCGACGACCTGCCTGTCTGGGCGGGGGCGAGTGCGGCCGTGGCGGTGGACACGCCTGCAGCGGTGTTGCACGAACTGCGGTCGCGCCACCCGCAGGCCAGGGTGTTCGGCAGCGACCCGGTCACCTTGCGCCACTGGCTCAAGGCTATCCGCCTGACGCAGTGGGCCAAGAATGCCTTGCTGTTCATTCCCTTGCTCGCTGCCCACCTGTGGGATCTGGGGGCCTGGGTGCAGGCGGGCTGGGCTTTCGTGGCCTTCGGCCTGTGCGCTTCGGCCACTTACCTCATCAACGACCTGCTTGACCTGCCCAACGACCGCCGTCACGCGCACAAGCGGCACCGCCCC
This sequence comes from Hydrogenophaga aquatica, assembly GCF_054780915.1. NCBI lineage: Bacteria > Pseudomonadati > Pseudomonadota > Betaproteobacteria > Burkholderiales > Comamonadaceae > Hydrogenophaga > Hydrogenophaga aquatica. The sequence goes on from NZ_BAAGVK010000010.1 coordinate 96,367, forward strand.
CTGGCGGCGGCGCGCATCGGCATCGCGCCTGCCGTGCTGGCGGTGGCCGTGCTGCTGCCCGCCGCGCTGGCGCTGGCGTGGTGGGTGGCGCCACCGTTCCTGGCGGTGCTGGTGCTGTACACCGGGGTCACGCTGGCGTATTCCTTCCACCTCAAGCGCGTGGCGCTGCTCGACGTGCTGGTGCTCTCGGGCCTGTATACCTTGCGTCTGGTGGCCGGTGCCATGGCTGCAGGGGTGGAACTGTCCAACTGGCTGCTCGCCATCTCGCTGTTCCTGTTCCTGGGGTTGGCGCTGGTCAAGCGTTGCGCCGAACTGGAGGAAGTGCTGCTCGACACCGAGTCCAACCAGGCGCGCGGCCGGGGCTACCACCAGGACGATCTGCCGGGCCTGCGTGCCATGGGCGTGTCCAGCGGATTCATCACCGTCATGGTGCTGGCGCTCTACATCGACAGCCAGAACGGCCGCGAGCTGTATGTCCAGCCCGAATGGCTGTGGGGCGTGGCGCCGTTGCTGCTGTGGTGGATCATGCGCATCTGGCTCAAGACCGGACGGCGCGAACTCCACGGCGAAGACCCGCTGCAGTTTGCCCTGCACGACCGTTTCAGCTGGTGGACGCTGGCAGGCATGGGCGTGCTGGGTGCGCTGGCCACCTGGGGTATTTGACGGACGTTAGAGCGGAGACCTGCACATGACTGGCAAATTCCTTCCCCTGGTGCTCGCGGTGCTGTGCGTGACGCTGTCGGCCGCTGCCCAGCTGGCCATGAAGGTGGGCATGGCGCCACCGGCCGGCAGCAGCGTGGGCAACACCTACCTGCACGCGCTCACCAGCCCCTGGGTGTGGGTGGGCCTGGGCTTTTATGGCCTGAGCGCCGTGGCCTGGCTGTGGGTGCTGTCGCGCCTGGACGTGAGCCTGGCCTACCCGCTCGTGAGCCTGGGCTTTGTGCTCACCATGGCGGCGGGCGTGCTGTGGCTGGGCGAGCCCTGGTCGTGGCAGCGCGCGGGCGGTGCCTTGCTGATCGTGGCGGGCGTGCTGCTGATGGCTTCCGACGCCTGAACATGAACAACCCGCAGCGAAAGCCTTGCGAATGAATCCTTCCTTTGCTCCCATGTCTGGCGGTTTTGAGGCGGCACGGGCCCGTCGTGTGTTCTGGCTCACGTTCTGGGTCACCTTGCTGCTCAAGGTGGTGCTGGCGGCGGGCTTCCCCATGACGGGGGACGAGGCCTTCTTCTACCAGTGGGGCGTGTACCCGGCGCTGGGGTATTCCGACCACCCGCCCATGATCGGCTGGTGGCTGACCGCCCTGCGGCAGATCAGCGAGCACCCGCTGGCCCTGCGTTCGGCCACGCTGCTGGTCACCAGCGTCATTGCCCTGGGGGTGGTGGACCTGGCGCGCCGCTTCCTGCCCACGGAGCGCGAGGCATTGGCCTGGTGGGCGGGCGCGGTGTACCTGGCCATGCCGTGGTCTTGGCTCTTCGTGCTCGTCACCACCGACACGCCACTGGTGTTCTTCATGGCCGTGTCGGCCTGGTGCTTCCTGCGGGCCGAGGCTGCCGGTGGCCGCGCGGGCTGGTACGCATTGGCGGGCCTGTTCGTGGGCTTGGCGTTCCTGTCCAAATACTTTGCCGCCCTGCTGGGGCTGGCCTATGCCTTCTATGTGCTGGGCTGGCGGCGCGACCGCTGGTGGGCGCTGCCCTGGATGTTCCTGTTCGCCGCGCCGTCCATCGCGTTGAACCTGTACTTCAACGTCACGCACGGCTGGCCGAACATCATGTTCAACTTCTACAACCGCAACGAAGGCAGCCACTGGCAGTGGCAGACCTTTGCGGTGTACGTGGGCATGGCGCTGTACCTGTTCACCCCTTGGCTGCTGTGGCAGGGGTTGGCTGCGCGTGGCCGCTCGCTGCCCATGGGGCGTGTAGCAGCGGTGCTGTGGCTGTTCCCCATGGCCGTGTTCGCCTTGCTGGCTCTGCGCCGCAGCATCGGGCTGCACTGGGTGCTGGGCTTCGTGCCGCTGTTCGTGCTGTGGGCCGCCATGCGCCTGCACCCGGGGCAGCTGCGCCGCGCCTGGCGCTGGACGTTCGCCTTGTCCGTGCCGCACCTGCTGGCGGTGGTGGCCATTGCCTGGGTGCCGCTGGCGTGGTGGCAGACCAGCAAGCTGTACGAGAAAGCTGTGTTCCTGCGTGAAACCCCGGCCATCGTCCAGGCGCTGGAAAGCAGTCTGCCCGAAGGCGGCCGCCTGATGGCCTACGCCTACAGCCCTGCGGCCATCCTGTCGTATTTCCATGGCAGCTACGTGCCGGTGTATGGTGTGGGCCGCCACCATGCCCGCCAGGACGACCAGCTGGTGGACTTCCGCGAGTGGGAGGGCAAGACGGTGCACGTGTTCTTCCGCGACCCGGTGCAGCCCGAGGCGCACCAGGCCTATTTCGAACGCGTGAGCGTGCGTACCTTCGACGTGAAGGGCGTGACCTACCACGTGCTGCAGGGCGAGGGCTTTCGCTACCAGCCCTACCGCGAGCAGGTGCTGGCCGAAGCTGCCCGGCAGTTCCACGACTACCCGCGCTGGCTGCCTTTGTGGGGCAGCCCGTTCTGCGAGCGCTACGGCTTCAAGGACTGTTCGCCCGGACGCTGAGGCCGGTGGCGTTCTGCCAGCGGCCCTGATACGGCCGGGCTGTCCCGGTTCAGGGCGATGCGGGGATGATGTTGGCCACCGGCTCCGGGGCCAGCAGGCTGCCGTTGCGCAGGCCGCGCACCGTGGCAAGCACCAGCCCCACGATGACCAGTGACGTCACCGCCAGCATCAACACGCCGGCCGTCTGCATGGCTGGCTGGCCTTGCAAGGCCGCCAGCCGCAGGGTGAGTGCGGTGAAGGCGGCCAGCGGGAAGGACAGCGCCCAGAACGCCACGCCGAAGGGTTGCCCCACCATGCGCCTGGCCTGGGCACCCACCCACAGCAGGCTGAACAATGCCACGCCCCAGAAGCCTTGGGCCACCCAGGCGGGGGCCTGGAACTGCAGCATGCCCAGGCCGATCACCGCTGGCGGTGCCACGGTGATGAACCAGGTGGGCAGCAGGCGTTCCGGCAAGGGGCTGTGCGCCAGCCGCCGCGTGAGCACCAGCACCAGCACCACCGGCCAGAACAGCAGACCGATGCCGAGCTGCGCGGCAGACCACACCTCGTGCCCCAGCCCCACGCCCGCCAGCGGGGCCACCACGTTGCCCACCACCGGAATGAACAGCACGGGCGTGACGCCCGGCCACAAAGCCCCTGCCTGTGCCGATGTGCCCGCGTTGGGCATGGGCGCCAGCCAGCGGCCCAGCACCCACAGCGTGGCCCACAGCTGCAGCAGGCTGCCTGCCCACCATATGGCTTGCAGAACCGCCCCTTGCAGCCCCAGCGCATACCCGCAGGTGGCCAGCAGCAGCAAAGACACCGGTACCGTCGCCACGAAAGCGTGGCGCACCGGGTGCTTCAGGTCCTCTTCCAGCGCCTGCGGGTAGCGTTGCCAGCGCAGCAGGGACGCCGCCGCCAGCACCAGAAACACCAGCAGCGCCACGCCACTGAGCACCAGGGCCGCGCCCGTGGCCATCTCGCCCAGCGCCGCTTCCCCAGCCCGCCACGCCAGCGCCAGCCCGCACAACCCCATCACCAGCGAGAACCAGCCGGGCATCAAGAACTTCAAGGGGGTGGCGGATGATGTGGCCATGGTCGCGCAGGAGGAGAAGGGGTCAGCAGGACTTGCAGGGCAGGGCGCCCTCAGGCACGCCCAGCTTCTTCAGGATGATAGCCAGCGGGCAGAAGTTGGTGAAACCGAACTGCAACAGGTTCAGCCCCACGAAGGCCGTGAAGGCCAGGAACCACTGGCTCACGAACAGCGGGCTGGCGGGCGCGCCCAGCGCCACCGACACAAACACGAAAAGACCGGCAATCACGCGGATGTAACGCTCGACGTTCATGGCAAAACTCCTTTGAGAAGAAACGAGGGTTGGAAAAAAACAGGATGGATCAGGCCGCGGCCGGTGCCGGGTGCTTCTTGCGGTACACCGCGTAATACAGCACCGGAATCACCACCAGCGTCAATAGCGTGGACACGGCAATGCCGAAGATCAGCGACACAGCCAGGCCGTTGAAGATCGGGTCGTCCAGGATGAAGAAGGCCCCCATCATGGCGGCGATGCCCGTCAGCGCGATGGGCTGCGCGCGCACGGCGGCAGACTGCACCACCGCATCGGCAAAGGCCAGGCCGCGCGCCGTTTCCAGCTCGATGAAGTCCACCAGCAAGATGGAGTTGCGCACGATGATGCCCGCCAGCGCGATCATGCCGATCATGCTGGTGGCGGTGAACTGTGCGCCCAGCAGGGCGTGGCCCGGCATCACGCCGATGATGGTCAGCGGGATGGGGGCCATGATGATGAGCGGCGTGAGGTAGCTGCGGAACTGCGCCACCACCAGCAGGTAGATCAGGATCAGCCCCACGCCGTAGGCGGCGCCCATGTCGCGGAAGGTCTCAAAAGTGATCTGCCACTCGCCGTCCCATTTGATGGCGTACTGGCGGTAGGGGTCGCTGGGCTGGCGGATCCAGTATTCGCCCAGTTCGCCGGTGTTGGGCAGGGCGGCCTTGTCCAGCTGGCCGCGTATGCCGAACAGCCCGTACAGCGGCGAATCCGTCTTGCCAGCCATGTCACCCAGCACGTAGGTCACAGGCAGCAGGTTCTTGGTGAAGTGTGGCTGGTCGATGACGCCGCGCTCCACCGTCACCAGTTCCGACAAGGGCACCATGCGCCCGTTGCCCGCCCGCAAAGGCATGGCCAGCACGCTGTCCAGCCCCACCTGGGCCTCGCGCGGCAGTTGCAGGCGCACGGGCACGGCAAACTTGGCGTGGCCGTCGTGCAGGTAGGCAGCGTCGCTGCCCGACAGGGCGGTGTACACCGTTTGCGCGATGGTCTGCACGGGAATGCCCAGGGCCTCGGCGCGCGAGCGGTTGACGCGCAGGAACACGCGCGGTGCGTCCTCCTTGAGCGTGGTGTCTATACCCACGATGTCTGGCGTGTCGCCAAACGCCTGGGCCACGCGCCGGGCCAGGTCGGCGCGGCCAGCTTCGTCAGGGCCGTACACCTCCGCCACGATGGGCGACAGCACGGGCGGCCCCGGCGGCACTTCCACCACCTTCACGCGGCCGTTGTGGCGCTGGGCGATGTCTTCCAGGCCCGGGCGCAGGCGCTGGGCGATGGCGTGGCTCTTTTCCTTGCGCTCGTGCGCGTCCACGATGTTGACCTGCAGGTCGCCCTGCTCGGCGTCCGCGCGCAGGTAGTACTGCCGCACCAGGCCGTTGAAGGTGATGGGGCTGGCCGTGCCAGCGTAACCCTGCACGTTCGTGACCTCGGGCTGCTGCGCCAGGTAGGCGGTCATGTCCTGCAGCGCGGCGGCGGTGCTTTCCAGCGAACTGCCCGCGGGCATGTCCAGCACCACCTGGAATTCGCTCTTGTTGTCGAACGGCAGCATCTTCAGCACCACGGCCTGCACAACGGTCAGCCCCACCGACAGGAAGAGCGCCGCCACAATGCCGCCCAGCATGAGCCAGCGCTTGCGCGCACTTTGCAGAAAGGGTGTGAGCGTGCGGGTGAACAGCCGTTGCAGCCCGCCCGTCAGCTTGCTGGTGGCATGTGCGGTGTGGCCGTCAGCTTCCGGCCGCCGGGCCGTCCCAAGGCCGGGAGGCGCCCCCTCGGGGGGCAGCGAAGCGTGGGGGCCTCCGTGCATCAGTTTCAGGGCCAGCCAAGGCGTCACGGTGAAGGCAATGGCCAGCGAGATCGCCATGCCCATGCTGGCGTTGATCGGGATGGGGCTCATGTACGGGCCCATCAGACCACTCACGAAGGCCATGGGCAGCAGCGCCGCAATCACCGTGAACGTGGCCAGGATGGTGGGGCCGCCCACTTCGTCCACCGCGCGCGGGATGATCACCGACAAGGGAGCATCCGGCGTGAGCTGGCGATGGCGATGTATGTTCTCCACCACCACGATGGCGTCGTCCACCAGGATGCCAATGGAGAAGATCAGTGCGAACAGCGACACCCGGTTGAGCGTGAAGCCCCAGGCCCAGCTGGCGAACAGTGTGGCCGTCAGCGTCAGTATCACCGCCGCACCCACGATCACCGCCTCGCGCCTGCCCAGGGCCAGGCCTACCAGCAGAATCACCGAGCCGGTGGCAAACGCCAGTTTCTGGATCAGCTTGTTGGCCTTCTCGGCGGCGGTCTGGCCGTAGTCGCGTGTGATGGTGGCCTGGACGCCGTCTGGGATGATGGTGTTGCGCAGTTCGTCCAGGCGAGCGCGGGCGCCTGCGGCCACGTCCACGGCGTTTTCGCCGGGCTTCTTGGTCACGGTAATGGTCACGGCCGGGTAGCTCTGGCCAGCCTGCACGCCATCCACGGCGGCGTCGGCCGCGCCTGGGGTGAACCACACGTAGCGTTGCGGCAGCTTGGCGCCCGCTTCCACGCGGGCTACCTCGCGCAGATAGATGGGGCGGCCGTTGCTGGTGCCCACCACGATGTCGCCCACGTCCTGCGGCGTGCGCAGGAATTCGCCGGTTTCCACGGTCAGCATGTCGCTGCGCTGTGCGCCGGTGTCCAGCGTGTTGGCCACGCTGCCCGAGGGCAGCGCCTGGTTGGCCGAGCGGATGGCGTTGTGCAGCGCTTCCACCGGCACGCCACGCTCGCGCAGGCGGGCGGGGTCCAGCCACACCTGCACCGCCCGCCCTGGGCCGCCTATGGTCTGCACCTCGCGCGTGCCGGGCACGCGCTTGAGTTCCGTTTCCACCGAATAGGCAATGCGTTCCAGGTCGTGCGCACTGCTGGCGTCGGGGCTCCACAGGGTGGCGGCCAGCACCGGCACATCGTCAATGCCCTTGGGCTTCACGATGGGGGGCAGCACGCCCAGCCCGGCGGGCAGCCAGTCCTGGTTGGCGTTGAGCACGTCGTACAGGCGCACCAGAGCCTCGGTGCGCGGCACGCCCACCTGGAACTGCACGGTCAGCACCGCCACGCCGGGGCGTGCCACCGAGTAGGTGTGCTCAATGCCCTGGATCTGCGACAGCACGTGCTCCGCCGGGCCCGCCACCATCTTGGCCACGTCCGCGCTCGAGGCCCCGGGGAAGGGGATCAGCACGTTGGCCATGGTCACGTTGATCTGCGGTTCCTCTTCACGCGGCGTCACCAGCACGGCGAACAGGCCCAGCAGCAGCGCCACCAGGGCCAGCAGCGGGGTGATGGCGTTGGCCTGGAAGGCGCGCGCCACGGAACCGGAGAAGCCGAGCTTCTCGCGCGGGGTGTCTGTCTGCGGTGTCTGCATCACAGTGCCCTTCTCATTTGGCGGCTTGCGCGCCTGCAAGTCCGGCGCGCACGGGGTCCAGCGCCACGCGCTCGCCTGCTTTGACGCCCGACAGTACTTCCACCCCTGCCTCGCCATGGCTGGCACCGACGCGCACCGCGCGCAGCACAAAGCCGGTTTTGCCCTCCGGCGCTGCCACGTACACGGCCGTCAGCTCACCCCGGCGCAGCAGGGCGTTGGCGGGCAGCACCAGCTTCGTCTCGGTGCCCGAGACGAAGCGCACCTGCACCTGCTGGCCGGGCACCTGCTGGGCAGCGTGTTCGGGGCTCAGGTCCAGCCGCCATTCAATGGTTTGCGACACCGGGTCGGCGGCGGGCAGCCTCGTGCGCGCCATGGGCGCTACCCACTGGCCGCTGGGCAGCTGCACTTCAATGCGCTGCGCGCCCTGTGCCAGCCCGGCGCGGGACGCGGGCACGTGGGTCACGGCGCGCAGCGGCTGCGGAGCGTAGACCGTGAGCACGGGCACGCCAGGGGCAGCCAGGTCGCCGGCTTCGGCGTGCGTGGCCAGCACGTAGCCGTCGTAAGGCGCGGTCAGCCGGGTGAAGCCCTGCGCCAGCGCCGACTGCGTGGCCCCGGCCCGTGCCTGGGCGGTCCCTGCCTGCGCGGCGCGGAACTGGGCTTCGACCGTGTCCAGCGCCGCCTGCGAGATGAAACCCTGCGCCCGCAGGTCGCGCGTGCGCTGCAACTGGGCCTCGGCGTTGTGCAGCTGGGCTTCCGCCTGTGCCACGCCAGCCTGGGCCTGGGTCACCCCGGCTTGCGTCACCCGGTCGTCTATCACGGCCAGCACCTGGCCTGCGCGCACGCTGTCGCCCGCTTTCACGTTCAGCTGGGCAATGCGGCCGCTGGCCTGTGCCGACAGCGTGCTCTGCCTGACGGCCTGCAACGTGCCATCCAGCGTGAGGCCGGTACCCACCGGGCGCATGGCCACTTCGGCCACGGGCACGCTGGGCGCCTGCGCGGCAGCCAGGGGAGCAAAGCCCGCCAGCCCGCAGGCTGCCGCCAGCGACAGGGCGGCCAGGGCAGCACGGCGGCGTGGCTTCACGCTGCCAGACGGCGAGCGAACGGCGGTGAAAAGCGGTGAGCGGACAGAGGCAAACATAGGGCAATCTCCAATTGCCCCGCAGTATACCTATATACCCCCTGGAGTACAAGTCCAGGGGCAAGCCGAAGAAATGATCAGTCTGTGTCGTCCGTCGCGAAGGGCACTCGTTGCGCCACGGCGCACATCAGCTCGTAGCTGATCGTGCCGGCGGCCTGTGCAACTTCGTCTATGGGCAAGACGGCGCCGTGCCGGCTCACGCCCCAGAGCACCACTTCGTCACCCAGTGAACAGCGTGTTCCCGCCGCTTCCACCGGCCCCAGGTCCACCGCCAGCATGTCCATGCTCACGCGGCCCACCAGCCGCGTGCGTACGCCGTTGACCAGCACCGGAGCGCCGGTCTCGTTGCTGCCGGGGGCATGCCGGGGGTAGCCGTCGGCGTAGCCGCAGGCCACGATGCCGATGCGCATGGGGCCCGCCGCCACGTAGGCGGAGCCGTAGCCGACGCTGTCGCCAGCCTGCAGGTCCTGCGTGGCGATGAGCTGGCTGGACAGTGTCATGGTGGGGCGCAGCTCCCAGTGGGCGGCGCTGTGGGCGGGGTGGTCGGGCGCGCTGCCGTACACCGCAATGCCGGGCCGCACCCAGTCCGCCGCCAGTGCCTGCGCAGCCTGCTCGCTGCCCAGCTTGACGGACAGTGCGTGGCGCAGCGTGGCAGCGCTGTTGCACAGGCTGCGTTCGCCGGGCAGGTCGTGGGTTGCCGCCACGAAGGCCTGCACCTGGTGAGCGATGCCGTCGCCGCCGAAGCGGGTGCCGTCGGCATCGCTGAAGTGGGTCATCAGCGAAATCTCTTCCACCTGGGGCAGGGCGTTCAGGCGTGTCCAGGCCGCGCGGAAGGCGTCCGGGCGGAAGCCGAGCCGGTTCATGCCCGAGTTCATCTTCAGGAAAACGCGGTGCGGCTGCTGGGTCTTGTGGCTGCTCAGCCAGTCGATCTGCTCTTCGCAATGCACTACGTGCCACAGGTTCAGGCGCGAGCACAGTTCCAGGTCGCGGGCTTCAAAGGTGCCTTCCAGCAGCAGGATCGGGCCGCGCCAGTCGAGCGCGCGCAGGCGTTCCGCCTCGGCCAGGTCGAGCAGGGCAAAGCCGTCCGCGCCGCGCAGGGCGGGGAACACGCGTTCGACACCGTGCCCGTAGGCATTGGCCTTGACGACCGCCCAGACGCGGGCATCGGCGGCGGCGCGGCGCGCGCGCGCCAGGTTGTGGCGCAGGGCGCCCAGATGGACGGTGGCAAGGATCGGACGAGGCATGGCTGGTGCTTGTGGACGGTGTCGCTGGGAGGTGACAGGCAATGTAGGCTGGGCGTGCTATAACCGCGCATCGTTGGAGACGCGCGGGCCGCTCGCCGGACTGCCACTGTTGCACAAAAACCGCCTTCGGTCAGTCGTCACGCATAGAAATTCATCCCCATGAAGCGCGGTTTCTACACCATCATGACGGCGCAGTTCTTCAGCTCGCTGGCGGACAACGCATTGTTCGTCGTTGCCGTCGAGTTGCTGCGCAGCCGTGCGGCCCCGGAGTGGCAGAGCGCCGCGCTGGTACCCATGTTCGCCTTGTTCTACGTGGTGCTGGCGCCGTTCGTGGGCGCCTTTGCCGACGCACGGCCCAAGGGCCAGGTGATGTTCATCAGCAATGCCATCAAGGTGGTCGGGTGCCTGCTCATGCTCACCTCGGTCCACCCGCTGATGGCCTATGCGCTGGTGGGCCTTGGGGCGGCGGCCTACTCCCCGGCCAAGTACGGCATCCTTACCGAACTGCTGCCGCCATCCCAGCTGGTCAAGGCCAACGGCTGGATCGAAGGGCTCACCATCGCATCCATCATTCTGGGGGTGGTGCTGGGCGGCCAGCTGGTGGGGCCGGTGCTTTCCTCCAAGCTCATGAGCATCACGCTCCCGGGCGTTCACCTTGGCATAGACCGCCCGGCGGAAGCGGCCATCGTGGTGCTGGTGTTCGTTTACGGCCTGGCCGCCTGGTTCAACACGCGCATCCCGCGAACCGGCGCGCCTTTGCGGCACATGCCCTCGAACCCCCTGGCCCTGCTGCCTGACTTCTGGACCTGCAACAGCCGCCTCTGGCGCGACCGCCTGGGCCAGATATCGCTGTCCACCACCACCCTCTTCTGGGGCGTCAGCGGCAACCTGCGCTATATCGTGCTGGCCTGGGCGGCTGCGGCCCTGGGCTACAGCACCACCCAGGCGTCGTCGCTGGTGGGGGTGGTGGCCATTGGCACGGCGGTGGGGGCGGTCGTCGCCTCCATGCGCATGCGCCTGGAACACGCCACCCGCGTCATGCCGTTGGGCATCGCCATGGGGGTGCTGGTGGTTCTCATGAACTTCATCGACAACGTCTGGGTGGCGGCGCCCTTCCTGATTCTGCTGGGTGGCCTGGGGGGCTTCCTGGTCGTTCCCATGAATGCCCTGCTGCAGCACCGCGGTCACAACCTCATGGGGGCCGGGCGCTCCATTGCCGTGCAGAACTTCAACGAGCAGGCCTGTATCCTGGGCCTGGGGGCCGCCTACAGCTTTTCCACGGGCATGGGCATGTCGGCGTTTGGTGCCATCACGGCCTTTGGTCTGGTGGTTGCCGGTGTCATGTGGCTCATCCAGCGCTGGCACGCCCACAACGAGCGGGTTCACCCGCACGAACTGGAGCGCCTGCTGGAGATCGCCCGCCGGGACGACCTGCACGGCTGAGCCGGGGCCGGTCCCTCACAGCCACCGCAGCAGCAGGCCCACCACCTGCGGCAGTGCCACCGCGCTGAACAGTGCGGTCAATCCCATGGCCAGACCAGCGAAAGCGCCCATCTCCTCGCTCACCTGGAAAGCCCGGGCCGTGCCGATGCCGTGAGCGGCGGTGCCAAGTGCGAATCCCCGCACGATGGGGTTTTCGATGCGCATGGCATCGAAAAGGAAACGGGCCGTGGCCGCGCCGACGATGCCTGTGCTTACCACCAGCACGGCGGTGAGCGAGGGCAGCCCGCCCAGCTTTTCTGCGATGCCCATGGCCACGGGCGTGGTCACGGACTTTGGCGCCAGAGACGCCAGCGTGGCCCGCGAAGCTCCCAGCAGATGGGCAAGAAGTACGGCGCTGACGGTGGCGGCCAGGGTGCCCGTTACTAGCCCTGCCAGCAAGGGCAGCCAGAGCCGCCGCAGCCGGTCCAGCTGTTCGTACAGTGGCACGGCCAGCGCCACCGTGGCCGGTCCCAGCAGAAAGTGAACAAACTGCGCACCTTCGAAATAGGTACCGTAGGGCGTGTCCGTGATCCACAGCAGCGTGCCCAGCGTCGCGATGGAGATGGCCACCGGGTTGGCGAGCGGGTTGTGGCCGCTCAGCTCATGCAGCCTGTAGGCCAGCACGTAAACCAGTAGCGTGACGGTCAGCCCCAGCAGCGGCGACGCCGAGAGGTAGACCCAGATATCGCTGAAGCTGGCAGGTGTCATGGCGCGTCAGGCGGCCGTTGGGGCCTCTGCGTTCTGCCCATCAGCCACACCACCGTGAGTGCGGTGACGGCCATGCCCACCCAGGTGCTGAGCAGCACCGCCACGCCGATGGCCCAGGCTTCTTCTCCCAGGCGCTGGAGGTGCAGCATCACCCCCACGCCGGCTGGCACGAACAGCAGCGACAGGTGTTGCAACAGCCCGTTCGCCACCCCCTTGAGGGCGGGCAGCCACCGCGGGCGGGCAGCCAGTGCCAGCAGCAGCGCGCTCATGCCCAGTACCGGCCCAGGTACCGGCAGGTCCAGCCACCGAGCCACCACCTCGCCCACCAGCTGCAGGCCGAGCAAGGTGGCGAGTGCGGTCAGCATGCGGTGGGCGTCAGCCGCCGTGGGTGCGGTCCAGCGCCGCGTCCAGCACTTCCACCCAGTGCTTCACCGGGGTGCTGGTGCCGCTTTGCAGGTGGGTGATGCAGCCGATGTTGGCCGACACGATGGTCTCCGGCTCAATCGCCCCCAGGTGCCCGAGCTTGCGGTCGCGCAACTGTGTGGACAGGCCAGGGTTGAGCACGGAATAGGTGCCTGCGGAGCCGCAGCACAGGTGCGATTCGTTGCGCGCCACCTGCACGTCGAACCCCAGCTCTCCCAGGTGCTTTTCCACACCGCCGCGCAGCTGCTGGCCGTGCTGCAGGGTGCAGGGTGGGTGGAAGGCCAGCCGCGCGGGTTCCTCTGTCTGGCGGAGCTGGCCTTTCAGCGCAGGCACCAGTTCCGGCAGCAGTTCACTCAGGTCGCGCGTCAACTCGCTCACACGGGCTGCCTTGCTGGCGTAGGCCGGGTCGTGGCGCAGCAGGTGGCCGTACTCCTTCACGGTCACACCACAGCCGGAAGCGTTCATCACGATCGCTTCCACGCCCGTCGAGGCGGCCGGATCAATCCAGGGCCACCAGGCGTCAATGTTGGCGCGCATCTGCTCCAAACCGCCCACCTGGTCGTTCAGGTGGAACCGCACGGCACCGCAACAGCCCGCCTGGCTGGCCACCACGGTCTGTATGCCTGCGGCGTCCAGTACCCGTGCAGTGGCGCTGTTGATGTTGGGCATCATCGCGGGCTGCACACAGCCTTGCAGCATCAGCACCTTGCGTGCATGCTTGCGCTCGGGCAGGCTGCCTGCGTCCTGGCGCCGCGGCACCTTGGCCTGCAGGCTGGGTGGCAGCAGGCCGCGAACGGTCTGTCCCAGCTTCATCGCCGGGCCGAACAGGGGCGACGGCAAACCTTCCTTCAGCAGCCAGCGCACGGCGCGCTCCCCCAGGGGGCGCTCTACCTTGGCCTCCACCACCTTGCGGCCGATGTCCACCAGGTGGCCGTAGTCCACACCGCTCGGGCAGGTGGACTCGCAGTTGCGGCAGGTCAGGCAGCGGTCCAGGTGCAACTGGGTCTTGCGCGTCGGTTGCGCGCCCTCCAGCACCTGCTTGATCAGGTAGATGCGCCCGCGCGGGCCATCGAGCTCGTCACCGAGCAGTTGGTAGGTGGGGCAGGTGGCTGTGCAGAAGCCGCAATGCACGCACTTGCGCAGGATGGCTTCGGCGGCGGCGCCGTCCGGTGTTCCCTGGAATTCGGGTGCGAGGTGGGTTTGCATGTGGTCTTGCCTCGCGTCAGATGCCGAAGCCCCAGCGGCCGGGGTTGAACACCCCGGCGGGGTCGAACGCCTGTTTCAGGCGCCGTTGGATGGTCAGTTGAGCCGCATCGGGCGCGGTGAAGCGGCCCGCCGCGTCAGGCGCGGCCGTTGGCGCACGCCACAGCGTGGCATGGCCGCCTGCTTGGCGTGCGGCCTCCTGCAAGGTGCCGCGTGCCTCCAGCGGTGCCCACAGCCAGCGCAAGCCTCCGTGCCACTCCACCAGGGGGCTCCATGGCAGGTTCATCGCCGGGGCGGTGGGTGCGACGGACAGGCGCCAAAGCCCTGCGTCTGCCGCAGGTGCCCGGAAAAAAGGCAGGGTCTGGTCACGGCAGGCCGTCCAGTCGCGCGCCGCCTGTTGCCAGTCCATGCGCTCACCCAGGGCGTCGCCCAGCATGCGGTGGCAGGCGGCTTCCACCGCAGCCACTGCGCCGCGCAGCCGCACGAAGAGCAACTCTCGTGCAGGAGATTCGGTGTCGTCGCGCACCCAGCAGCTGGCGTTGATGGGCAAGGGCTGGGCACGCCACCGGGCCAGTTGCTGCAGGGCACTGTCCTGCGGCAGTTCAAAGCACAGCGTGGCTTCCGATGGCGCAACCGGCAGCACTTTCAGTGAGACTTCGGTGATCACGCCGAGCGAGCCCAGGCTGCCTGCCAGCAGGCGGCTCACGTCGTAGCCAGCCACGTTCTTCATCACCTGCCCGCCGAAGGTCAGGTGCTCGCCGCGCCCGTTGAGCACTTGTGCGCCGAGCACGAAATCGCGCACCGCGCCCACGCTCGCGCGAGACGGCCCGCTCAGCCCGGCGGCGACCATGCCGCCCACCGTGGTCTCCGGCCCGAAGTGCGGTGGCTCGAACGCCAGGCACTGACCTTGTTCTGCCAGCGCCGATTCCAGCTCGCTCAGCAGCGTGCCGGCCCTGGCGGTCACCACCAGCTCCGATGACTCGTAGGCCACGATGCCGGCGTGGGCTCGCGTGTCCAGCTCGATCAGGTCTGCGGGCAGGGGCTCGCCATAGAAGGCCTTGGTGTTGCCTCCGCGTATGCGCAGGCCGCGGCCGTTCTGGCTGGCGTCCCGGATGGCTTCGGCCCAGCCGGCCAAGACGCCGGGCAGAGCGGCGCCAGGCCCTGCGACAGGCGTTCCGGAGGAGGGAAGGGGTATGTCCGACATGGCCGCAATGGTAGCCTTGGCACTGGCGCGGCGGCGTGAATTTTTTTAACGCCGGGGTTCAGTCCCAGTAAAAGTTCACGGGCAGTCCCGGTGTGTCCACGCTCATCGAGAACACCGTGCCGCTGTCGGGGTAATGCGCCAGTTCCGTGCTGCTGCGTTTCAGCCGGGCGGTGGTCAGGTACAGGGTGCGCAGGTCACTGCCCCCGAAGCACACCATCGTGGGGCATTGGGCGGGCGTGGGGTATTCGGCAATCAGCTCACCCTTCGGGCTCAGGCAAAGCACCCGGGCGCCCTCGTACATGGCAATCCAGTAGCGGCCTGCGCTGTCCACGGCGGCGCCGTCCGGGCGGCCGCCGTAGCCCAGTTCCGCCGCGCGCTCGAACGTCCAGTCCGCTGGTTTGGGGGCAAACCGCGCCAGTGGGTTGACCGGCCCCAGCTGGGGGGGCCACTGCCCGGGCTGGGGCAGGTCGTAGCGGAAGACGTTGTGCCTCGATGTGTCTGCCCAGTACATCGTGCGGCCGTCGGGTGACCAGCCCAGGCCGTTGGACACCATGACGCCGGTTTCGACCATGCGCAGCTCGGGGTGCGGGCCGTCCATGGTGTGCAGGCAGTACAGCGCGCCGTCTGGACGGTCCCGGGCATCCACCGCCGTGCCGACCCAGAACCGCCCCCAGACGTCGCATTTGCCATCGTTGAAGCGGATGCGCTGGGGATCGTAGGGGGCTGCCGCGATCTTCTGCGGGATGTCGTGCCAGGTGAACGACTGATAGATGCCGTCGCGCATGGCGATGAGCAGGGCGCCGCTGCGGCAGGGGGCGATGCTTCCCGGTTCCTGCGGCAGATCCCAGTACTCCAGGTGTTCGCTGGGAACGTGCAGCCGCCAGACCCTCTTGAGGGCGATGTCCACCCAGTAGAGCCGCTGTTCCTTCGGGTGCCAGAAAGGCGACTCCCCCAAGGCGCAAGGAGCATCCACCACGCGCTGCCAGATGCTTTGTGCCGGACTCTTGTTCGTGTTGGTGCTCATCGGGGTCCTCCTGCGGCGGTGCTTTCGCTACACTGGCTGCATGTTGTGGGTCAAATCATTCCATATCGTATTCATTGCCAGCTGGTTCGCGGGTCTTTTCTACCTGCCACGCATCTTCGTCAATCTGGCCATGGTCGATGCCGGAAGTGTCGCAGAGCGCGAGCGCCTGCTGCTCATGGCGCGCAAGCTGCTGCGTTTCATGACGGTGCTGGCCGTGCCTGCCCTCGCCCTGGGCCTGTGGTTGTGGCTGGGCTATTCCGAGCAGATTGCTTTGGGCGGCTGGATGCATGCCAAGCTGTTTGTCGTGGTTCTTCTGCTGGGCTACCACCATGCGTGCGCACGTCTGCTGCGCAAGTTCGAGCGCAACGAAAACCGCCGCAGTCACACCTGGTATCGCGTCTTCAATGAAATCCCGGTTGTCCTGATGATCGTCGCGGTGCTGCTGGTGGTTGTCAAGCCCTTCTGAGGCTTGCGAAACGCGAGCGAGGCATGAACCAGCCGCGGCCGCTGTCTCTGGCATGGCCCTTTGCCGCAGTCTTTGCTGCGCTCATCGTCTATGCCTCTCTCTACCCTTTCGCGGGGTGGCGCTCGCAGGGCATCTCGCCTTGGGTGTTCCTGACCGCGCCCTGGCCACGCTACTGGACGGCGTTCGATGTCGTCGCCAACCTGTTGGGCTACATCCCCCTGGGCTTCCTGCTGGCGCTGGCCACCGCCCGTACCGGCCGGGGCCGGGGGGCCTGGTGGGTGGGCGCCATGGTGCCCGCCCTCTTGTCGCTGGGCCTTGAAATGACGCAGAGTTACCTGCCGCAGCGTGTGCCATCAAACGTCGACTGGCTGCTCAACGCGCTCGGTGGCTGTCTGGGTTCGGCGCTGGCGCTGCTGCTGTTGCGGTGGCGGGTGCTGGGTTCCTGGAACCAGTTCCGTGCCCGCTGGTTCGTTGGCCATACCCAGGGCGGAGTCATGCTGCTGCTGCTCTGGCCCCTGGCGGCGCTCTATCCCACGTCTGTCCCCTACGGCCTTGGGCAGGTCTGGTTCCGTGCCGAGGCCGCGCTGGTGCTGCTTTTCGAAGGCTCGCCGCTGGCGGGCTGGTTGCCTGCGGTTGCGCCTTCCCTGCCGCTCAGTGCCCTGGCCGAGGCCGCTCTGGTCGCGCTGTGCGTCTGGGCGCCCGTGCTGCTGGGCTATGCCGTTCTGCGCACGGTCGGTCAACGGCTGGTCTTCGGCCTGGTCTTCCTGGCCACTGCCATGGCTGTGGGGGGACTGTCCGCCGCGCTGACCTACGGGCCTGTCCATGCCTGGTCCTGGCTGACACCACCCGCCAGCCTGGGGGTCTCGGCGGCGCTGGCCATGGCCGTCTTCAGCCTGCCGCTCGGGCATCGCGCTTGCGCCGTCATGATGCTGCTGGTCTGGAGTTTCGCGCTCGGGCTGCTCAACCGGGCGCCCGAAACTGCCTATTTCGCCCAGACGCTGCAGACCTGGGAGCAGGGGCGTTTCATCCGGTTCCACGGTCTTTCGCAATGGCTGGGCTGGCTTTGGCCCTATGCTGCCCTTGTGGTTGGACTCCGGCTGGCACTGCGCCGCGCCGGGGGCGCCACTACAATCGTTGTGCATGAGTGACCAACCTGTTTCTACGACCGCGTCCTACTTCCAGCGGCACATCTTCTTCTGCCTGAATCAGCGCTCCAATGGCGAGGCTTGCTGCGCCGACCACCGCGCACAGGAGGCATTCGACCACTGCAAGGCGAAAGTCAAGGCCGAGGGGCTTGCCGGCCCGGGCCGGGTGCGGGTGAACAAGGCCGGCTGCCTGGACCGTTGCGCAGGCGGGCCGGTGGCCGTGGTCTATCCGGACGCCGTCTGGTACACCTATGTCGATCAGGGTGACATCGACGAAATCGTGACGTCCCACCTGCGCGACGGCGTGGTGGTCCAGCGCCTGCAGCTGGCGCCAGACGTCGGCCGCTGACCTGGCAATGCCGTGAACGCCCAGACCGAAACGTTACTGATCCCCGGCCCGGCCGGGTCCATAGAGGTGGCCCTTGACCGTCCGGCCGAGCCCCGCGCTGGCGGGGGCGTGGCCGTGATCTCCCACCCGCACCCGCTTTTTGGCGGGACGATGCACAACAAGGTCGTGCAGACACTGGCCCGGGCTTTCGTGCAGGCCGGGTGGGTCGCTGTCCGTTACAACTTTCGGGGTGTGGGGCTCAGTGGCGGGGAGCATGCCAACGGTGTCGGGGAAGCCCAGGATCTGCTGACCGTCGTCGCGGCCCAGGCGCCGGCCGGTCCGCTGGCGCTGGCGGGTTTCTCCTTTGGCGCCTTCGTTACCTGCCAGGGGCTTGCCCAGGGGCTCGCCCAGCGTTCACCCGAAAGGGTGGTGCTGGTCGGCACCGCCGCCAGCCGCTTCCAGGTTTCGCCGGTGCCGCAGGAACTTCACGAACGCACCCTGGTCATCCATGGGGAGCAGGACGACACTGTGCCTCTGGCCGCCGTTCTCGACTGGGCCCGTCCGCAGGCCCTGCCTGTCACGGTCGTCCCAGGGGTCGAGCATTTCTTCCATGGCCGCCTGCCCTTGTTGAAGGGTCTGGTCACGCGTCACCTGTCATCCACCTGAGCCGAACCCGAACCTGTCGCGCGGCGCCCGCTGCCGCGCGGCCTTCCATACACTGAGGATCCAGCCTTGTCAGCCCTTTCATTCTCTCTTCGTCGCTGGTCTGCCACCATGTTGCTGGCTGGCGCGGTCTGCCTGCCGCTGTCGGCCGCGGCGCAAAACCCGGCACCGCCCGAAATCGCCGCCCGCGCTTATCTTCTGCTGGACGTGACGTCCAACCAGATCCTGGCCGCCAAGGACCCGGACATGGCCGTCGAGCCCGCATCGCTGACCAAGCTGATGACGGCCTACATCGTCTTTGACGCCCTGAAATCCAAGAAGATCACGCTGCAGCAGACCTTCCCGGTCAGCGAGAGGGCTTGGAAGATGCCGGGCTCCCGCATGTTCATCGACCCGAAGATGCAGGTGCCGGTGGAGGATCTCATCAAGGGCATGATCGTGCAGTCCGGCAACGACGCCACGGTCGCGCTGGCTGAAGGCGTGGCCGGCTCTGTCGAGCGCTTCGTTGAGTTGATGAACCAGCAGGCGAAGGTGCTGGGCATGAACAGCACCACGTACCACAACCCGGAAGGCCTGACGGTTCCCGGCCACACCACCACGGCCCGTGACCTGTCGGTGCTGGCCACTCGCCTGATGCGCGACTTCCCGGAGTACGTGCCTTACTACGCCATACAGCGTTACAGGTATCCGGGTACGCCTGCGGCCAACGACACCAACCGCAACCTGCTGCTGTTCCGCGATCCCACCGTGGATGGTCTCAAGACCGGGCATACCAACGCGGCGGGCTACTGTCTGGTCGCCACCGCGCGGCGCCAGTTCCCCGGTCTGGGGGAAGGGGCGGCAGGGCAGCGTCGGCTGGTCAGCGTCATGCTGGGTGCGGCGAGCGAAAACGCGCGCGCGGCCGAGAGCCAGAAATTGCTCAACTGGGGGTACTCTGCGTACGAGGCCGTCCGCCTCTTCGCGCCGGGTCAGGCGGTGGCCACGCCTCAGGTCTGGAAAGGCAAGGCGTCCGAGGTCAAGCTCGGCCGTCCGGGTGGCGTCGTGGTGAGCGTGCCCGCCGGGCAGGCGGCCAACCTGCGAACCGAAGTACTGCGCACCGAACCCATTGTTGCGCCTTTGCAGCAGGGCCAGCCTCTGGGCACCCTCCGGGTCAGCACGGCCGGTGGCGACGTCGTGACCGAGGTCCCGCTCTTCGTGCTGGAGACCGTTGAAGAGGCGGGCATCCTGGGCCGGATCTGGGGTGCCATCCGCCTCTGGATCAAATGACCGGATCAACCTGGCGGGGCGCCCCTCGCCAAGTGCATTTGCATTAAATTGGGGTGCGTGCTACAGTAGAGGGCTTTTCGGAATTTTCCGAAGGGTTTTCCGTTTTCATTTTCAAACGTTTAGGGACGTTTCAATGCCAACCATCAACCAACTCGTGCGCCAGGGGCGGACGGTCGAGAAGATCAAGTCCAAGAGCCCGGCCATGGAAAACTGCCCCCAGCGTCGTGGCGTGTGCACCCGTGTGTACACCACGACCCCCAAGAAGCCGAACTCCGCTCTGCGTAAGGTCGCCAAGGTGCGCCTGACCAACGGTTTCGAAGTCATTTCCTACATCGGCGGTGAAGGCCACAACCTGCAGGAACACAGCGTGGTGCTGGTTCGCGGCGGTCGTGTGAAGGACTTGCCCGGTGTGCGTTACCACATCGTCCGCGGCTCGCTGGACCTGCAAGGCGTGAAAGACCGCAAGCAGGCGCGCTCCAAGTACGGTGCCAAGCGCCCCAAGAAGGCCTGATCGGCCGTCTTGTCAACGTAGGCGGCGGTCACGCTGCGTACAAATCGGTGCTTGAATGTCCTGCTGGCGGGCGCTCAAGCGTAGTGACCCCCAACGCACATGGTGTGCGCGGGTCGAGTAAGTGAGAGTTCTGAATGACTCTCGCGGTGCTGCCGGAAGCAGTGCCAACTGAAGCAACAGAGGTGAAAAAATGCCACGTCGTCGCGAAGTCCCTAAACGTGAAATCCTGCCGGATCCCAAGTTCGGCAACGTCGAGCTGTCCAAATTCATGAACGTGATCATGGAAGGCGGCAAGAAAGCTGTGGCCGAGCGCATCATTTACGGTGCGCTCGAGCAAATCGAGAAGAAGACCGGCAAAGAGCCGCTGGAAATCTTCACGACCGCCATCAACAACGTCAAACCGCTGGTGGAAGTGAAGTCCCGCCGCGTCGGTGGCGCCAACTACCAGGTGCCCGTCGAAGTGCGTCCGGTTCGCCGTCTGGCCCTGTCCATGCGCTGGATCAAGCAAGCTGCCCGCAAGCGCAGCGAGAAGTCCATGGCTCTGCGTCTGGCCAACGAGCTGATCGAGGCCACCGAAGGCCGTGGCGGCGCCATGAAGCGCCGTGACGAAGTCCACCGCATGGCCGAAGCCAACAAGGCCTTCAGCCACTTCCGCTTCTAAGCAGGACGCAGACCAACCCCGCAGGGCCCGCAACACTCTCAAAAGGGGTGGCGGGCTTTGCCCGTATCTTTCGGAGAATTTTCATGGCACGCACCACGCCACTCGAGCGTTACCGCAACATCGGTATCTCGGCGCACATCGACGCCGGCAAGACCACCACCACCGAGCGCATCCTGTTCTACACGGGCGTGAACCACAAGATCGGTGAAGTGCACGACGGCGCCGCCACCATGGACTGGATGGAGCAGGAGCAAGAGCGCGGCATCACCATCACGTCCGCCGCCACCACCTGCTTCTGGAAGGGCATGGACCTGTCCTACCCCGAGCACCGCTTCAACATCATCGACACCCCGGGCCACGTGGACTTCACCATCGAGGTGGAGCGCTCCATGCGCGTGCTCGACGGCGCCTGCATGGTGTACTGCGCCGTGGGTGGCGTGCAGCCCCAGTCCGAGACCGTGTGGCGTCAGGCCAACAAGTACAAGGTGCCCCGCCTGGCCTTCGTGAACAAGATGGACCGTACCGGCGCCAACTTCTTCAAGGTCTACGACCAGATGAAGCTGCGCCTGAAAGCCAACCCCGTGCCCGTGGTGATCCCCATTGGCGCCGAAGAAAACTTCAAGGGCGTGGTGGACCTGATCAAGATGAAGGCCATCATTTGGGACGAAGCTTCTCAGGGCATGAAGTTCGAGTACCACGACATCCCGGCCGAGCTGCAGGCTCAGGCTCAGGAATGGCGTGAAAAGATGGTCGAGGCCGCCGCTGAGTCCAGCGAAGAGCTGATGAACAAGTACCTGGAAGAAGGCGACCTGACCGAAGCCGAGATCAAGGCCGGCATCCGCGCCCGTACCCTGGCCGTGGAAATCCAGCCCATGCTGTGCGGTACCGCCTTCAAGAACAAGGGTGTGCAGCGCATGCTGGACGCCGTGATCGACTTCCTGCCCTCCCCGGTGGACATTCCTCCCGTGGCTGGCACCGACGAAGACGAAGCGCCCGCCAGCCGCAAGGCCGACGACGAAGAGAAGCTGTCCGCCCTGGCGTTCAAGCTGATGACCGACCCGTTCGTGGGTCAGTTGACCTTCGTGCGTGTGTACTCCGGCGTGCTCAAGAAGGGCGACACCGTGTACAACCCCGTCAAGGGCAAGAAAGAGCGTATCGGCCGTATCGTGCAGATGCACGCCAACAACCGTCAGGAAGTTGAAGAGATCCGTGCCGGTGACATCGCTGCCTGCGTGGGCCTGAAGGAAGTGACCACGGGTGAGACCCTGTGCGATCCGTCCGCCATCATCACCCTGGAAAAGATGGTGTTCCCCGAGCCCGTGATCGCGCAGGCCGTGGAACCCAAGTCCAAGGCCGACCAGGAAAAGATGGGTATCGCTCTGGGCCGTCTGGCTGCAGAAGATCCGTCCTTCCGCGTGCGTACCGACGAAGAATCCGGCCAGACCATCATCGCCGGCATGGGCGAGCTGCACCTGGAGATCATCGTCGACCGCATGAAGCGCGAATTCGGCGTGGAAGCCAACGTGGGCAAGCCGCAGGTGGCCTACCGCGAAACCATTCGTGGCACCGTGGAAGAAGCCGAAGGCAAGTTCGTGCGCCAGTCCGGTGGTAAGGGTCAGTACGGTCACGTGGTGTTCAAGATCGAGCCCAACGAAGCCGGCAAGGGCTTCGAGTTCGTCGACGCCATCAAGGGCGGCGTGGTGCCTCGCGAGTACATCCCCGCGGTGGAAAAGGGCGTCATCGAAGCGCTGAACACCGGTGTGCTGGCGGGCTACCCCGTCGTGGACGTCAAGGTCACGCTGCATTTCGGTTCCTACCACGACGTGGACTCTTCCGAACAGGCCTTCAAGATGGCTGCCATCTTCGGCTTCAAGGAAGGCTGCAAGAAGGCCCAGCCGGTCATTCTCGAGCCCATGATGTCCGTGGAAGTCGAGACGCCGGAAGACTACGCCGGTAACGTGATGGGTGACCTGTCCTCCCGCCGTGGCATGGTCCAGGGCATGGACGACATGGTCGGCGGCGGCAAAGCCATCAAGGCCGAAGTGCCCCTGTCCGAAATGTTCGGCTACTCCACCACCCTGCGCTCCATGTCGCAAGGCCGCGCCACCTACACGATGGAATTCAAGCACTACAGCGAAGCGCCTCGCAACGTGCAGGAAACCATCATCGCGTCTCGCGCCAAGTAATCGCCCTGAGGCCGGGCCTCGTGCCCGGCCTGCAGACATTTCCCTGGTCTGCGACCACCCGCCGCTGTGTGCCCGTGCGCAGCGAAAACGCAGGATGGTGCAGACCTTAAACCCCGACACGGGCTCTGTTCTTTACTGAAGGAATTTGCATCATGGCAAAGGAAAAATTCGAGCGGACCAAGCCGCACGTGAACGTGGGCACCATTGGTCACGTTGACCACG